>DASZKL010000294.1:0-1778 GCA_035947015.1 Rubrobacteraceae bacterium | reverse complement strand
CGCAGCGACGCCGAGCGCGCCGAGAGCCTGCTCGCCCGCATCCCAGCCGGTCGTTGGGGCGAGCCTGAGGACCTCAAGGGCGCGGTCGTCTACCTGGCCTCCGACGCCGCCGACTACGTGCACGGCGTCACCATCCCCGTCGACGGCGGCTGGCTCGCGCGGTAACGCAGGTTGCCGTTTCTGCTGCCCTCGAAGAGGCAGAAAGAAGACGAATCAGGTGAACTGGAGGTGGCTGTTTTGTTTTCCGAAGAAGTCGCGTGGGTTACGGGGAGCAGCACGGGGATCGGACGCGCCGCGGCGCTGGCGCTGGCGGAGCGGGGTTGCAGGGTTGTTGTTCACTACAACCGCAGCGAAGACGAGGCGCGCGAGGTGCTCGAGCGGATCTCTGCATCAGACGGCGAGGCGGAGGTCGTCGGCGGCGACGTGGCCGACACCGGGGACGTAACGCGGATGGTGGCGGAGATCGAGGATCGCTACGGCCGCCTGGATATCCTGGTAAACAACGCCGGATCCCTTATCGAGCGGCGCACCCTGGGGGAGATGACCGAGGACCTCTGGGAGAGGGTAATGGCCGTGAACCTCAAGTCCGTCTACCTCTGTTCGCAGGCCGTCCTGCCGATGATGAGGCGGCAGGGGAAAGGCAGGATTATCAACGTGACCTCCGTCGCCGCCCGCACCGGCGGCGCGCCGGGCTCGGTCGCCTACGCGACGGCCAAGGGGGGCGTCAGCACCCTCACGCGCGCGATGGCCAGGGAGCTCGTCGGAGAAGGCATCCTGGTGAACGGGGTGGCACCCGGTGTCATCACCACCCCCTTCCACGACCGTTTCACGCCCCCCGACATCCGCGAGGGGCTGGTTGGCACCATCCCTATCGGACGTGAGGGCACCCCCGAAGAGGTCGCCGGGGCTGTGGTCTTTCTGGCCTCTTCGTGGGCGGACTACCTCGTCGGCGAGATCATCGAGGTCAACGGCGGTCAACTTATGAGCTGAGGGGCTCGACCCCAGGGGCTCGACCCCAGGATACGCCTAGCCGCCAGGGGTGGCGAAGGAGTCCAGGAGGGACCACAGCTCGTCCGGTATGGGGTAGGCGGCGAGTTCGAGCGTCTGCTCGACGCGCTCCGGGCGACTAATGCCGACTATCGTCGAGACCACGCGGGGATCTCGCATGGAGAACTGCAGGGCCGCAGCCGCCAGCGGGACGCCGAACTCCCGGCACGCTCTCTCCGTGGCGCGGACCCGTTCGACCAGTTCCTGCGGGGCCTCTCTGTACTCGTAGCGGGCGTAGGCGTCAGGACCCTTGGCCAGGATGCCGCTTCCGTAGGGGGCAGCGTTGAGTGCAGCCACGCCGCGGTCCGTAGCGACATCCAGCAGTGACTCGGCCGTGCGGTTCACGAGCGTGTAGCGGTTGTGGGTTATGACCGCCTCGAACAGGTCCGTCTCGACGAACCGGATCATGAGGTCTACGGGTCCACCGGCGATCCCGAGGTGCTCTATGACGCCATCGTCTTTGAGACGCATGAGCACCTCGACCGGTCCCCCAGGGGCCATCATGTACTCGAAGGGTTCGCGTCCGGGCTCGTTCAGGTACTCGGGGTCGTGCAGATACACGAGCTGGAGGCGATCCAGCCCCAGAAGATGCAGGCTGCGCTCGACCGAGCGGCGTATCTGCTCGCCAGAGAAGTCGCCGGTCGCAAGATCACGGTCGGCCTTGGTGGCGAGCACGTAGCCATCGGGCAGACCCCCGATCTCCCTAAGCACCTCGCCTATGCGCCGCTCGC
>DASZKL010000293.1:0-1921 GCA_035947015.1 Rubrobacteraceae bacterium | reverse complement strand
GTCAGCTCGATGTGCATCGTCGTGTTGCCTCGCAGGCGGTGGAGCAGCGGGATCAGGTAGCCGTGCAGGATCGGGTGCTTCCGGGCGAGCAGCCGTCCGGCGTACGCCGACTCCGCGCCCTCGAGCACCCTGGCGCGGGCGCGGATGGCCGGACCTGTAGGCTTGCCGCGCGCCGTAGAGGGGGCGATCTCGACCTCCGGGTTGTTGCGGATACGCTTCAGCTTCCAGGCCGTGTCCCAGGTGCGGACGAACGCGCGGTCACCGTCTACGGCGATGTGCACCGGGGTGTCTACCCCGATGCCGTTGCGGCGGTAGGTGGTGAGCAGAGCATACGTCTGGCCGGCGAAAGGCTCGAAGGCCCCCGGGCTCTTCATCGCGCGGCCCCTTGGAGGTGCTGGCGGCAGGTTCCGGGAGGGGGGAGCACCCAACATCTCGCACACTGACGTCTTGTCCATCTTCTTCCTCCCAGGTCTCTCCGAGTACCATCACTGTCATAAACAAGACGAGCGAGAGGGGCGCTGTGTGACGGCAGGTTGATTCGGGAGGAACAGACACGCGGACCGGCTCAGCCACTGCAAACCCGATAACGGTCGGCCTTCTGTTTCGTCTTCGGCGGCTCGGGCCCACACGCCGGATCTCTCGATATCGGCGGATTACTCTCTTCAGGCCTTCCAGAAGCGGCTGTTCAGGGAGGTTAATCTTCGCCGAGCAGCGCGCGCAGCACCTCGCCGACGCCCTCGACGCCGTCCACGACGATATCGGCCTCCGAGGTGATCTCCGGCGGCCCCTCCTCGCTGGCGACGCCGACGCGCAGGATCTCCTGCAGCGTACCTTCCTCGCGCAGCTTCTCGAGCTCGCGGAAGGCGTCGAGGTCGGTCGTGTCGTCCCCGATGAACATGGCCCTCCTGGGACCGTACTCCTCGACCAGGGCGCGCACCGCGGTACCCTTGTCGGCCCGGATGGGGGGGCGGGCCTCGACGACCCCGCGTCCGACCGTGATCCTCAAGCCCAACCGCTCTCCCTCGCGCTTGACGAACTCCACGGAGCGCTCGCCGACCTCCGGCGGGGCGTTGCGGTAGTGGACGGAAGCGGTGATGCCCTTCTCCTCGACAAAGGCACCCAAAGGTTCCAGTTCCTCCCGCGCCCTCTTCTCCAGCTCCTCGACCTTCTCCAGATACGGCAGGGCCTCCGGCGTCACCTCCACCTCGCCCTCGCGCAGGATCTCGAACCCGTGGTTGCCGAAGTAGACGACGTCCGCGAGACCCACGAGGTCCAGCGCATCCTCCGTCTTGCGGCCGCTGATGCCCGCCACCAGGAGATACCTCCCGCTCAGCCGCCGAAGAAGCTCCTTGAGCTCCGCCGGTACCTCGGACATGTCCGGCGTCGGCACGATCGGGGCGAGCGTGCCGTCTATGTCGGTGAGGATGGCCGCCGAATCCGGCGCCTCGCTCCAGGCTCGCAGCAGCTCCCAGGCTTTATCGTCGCCCACCATGGCCTCCCGCAGGATACCTTCCCGTGCCACCCCGGTCTAGCAGCGCGGCAGCACGCCCTCGCGCGCCAGGAACTCCTGCAGGCTCAGGCCGCTCGCTTCGAGGCGTTCGGCATTCTTCGTGCCCACGTAGCGGTAGTGCCAGGGCTCCCACTGGTAGCCGGTCTCGGCCTCTTTGCTCTGCGGGTAGGCCAGGACGAAGCCGTACTCCCGAGCGTGGTTCTTCAACCACAAGTAGGCGCTCGTGTCCCCGAAATAATCCCAGATCTCGTAGCCCGCGGCGGCGTTGGTGAAGTCCACGGCGGTGCCGAGCTGGTGCTGGCTGTGCCCCGGCGTGGCGCTCATCTCGCCCGCCTCCGTGCCGTAGATGCTCGTCAACCTGGCGTAAGACGCCTGTTGGTGCGCGTAGGAGCGGTAAGCCGAGGCGACCAC
>DASZKL010000292.1:0-1794 GCA_035947015.1 Rubrobacteraceae bacterium | reverse complement strand
CTCTACGTCGAGGCGCGCAGGGACGGCCGTCCGTACTTCATCGTCCCGTGGAACGGACGCTACCTCATCGGCACCACCGACATCCGCTACGAGGGAGACCTCGACTACGTCTCCGCCGACGAGGACGAGATAGATTACCTCATAGAGGAGACGAACCACGTCATCCCCGAGGCGAACCTCTCGCGCGACTCCGTCCTCTTCACCTACTCCGGCATCAGACCCCTTCCTTACCAGCCTGAGGGGGCGGAGGGCAGCGTGACCCGGAGCCACATCGTCTACGACCACTCGAAGGGCAGGGGCGTCGGCACGAAGCGTACCGGCATCGGGGAGGGCGTGCCCCGGGTGGGGGGTTTGATCTCCATTGTCGGCGGCAAGCTGACGACCTACCGCAACCTCTCCCGCCAGACGGTTGATATGGTCTACAAGAAGCTCGGCCTCGAACCCCCCGAGAGCCGCACCGCCAGAGTCCCGCTCCCGGGCGGCGCCGTAGGGGACTTCGACACCTTCGCCGCGGAGTTCAAGGTGACGAGCGGCCTGGCCGACGAGCTCGCCGAGAGGCTTCTCAAGCTCTACGGCGCGCGTGCGCCCGACGTGCTGGCGATGGCCGGCGACGACCCCTCGCTGCGGATGCCCCTCAGCGCGTCCGCCACCGTCGAGACCGGCCTCCTGGGCGCCGAGGTCCTCTACGCCTTCCGTCATGAGATGGCCCAGACCCTCTCCGATGTGCTGCTCAGGCGCACGATGGTCGGGCTCGGCCCCACGGTGGGCATCGACGTAGACGAGCCCGCCGCCCAAGTAGGCGTAAAGCACATGGGCTGGAGCGAGGAGCGCGCCAGGAGCGAGGTCGAAGCGTACCGGTGGTACATCGAGCGTTACAAGCCGAAGAGCTTCCGCGAGAAGGCCGTCGGGGTCTGAGAGCCGCTCCGCGTCGTTCCCGACGTTTAGTCGGAATTCGCCGGGGTAAAGTAGAAAAGTAACGTCAGTGGATCCATACAGGAGGTCTGAGAACGTGGAGACCAACCGCGGTGGCGAGGGCATCCTCTCGCAGGAGATGGCCGGGAAGCGAGACGAGATCATCGAGCTGCTCAAGCAGGCTTACTTCGCGGAGCTGGAGACGGTGATCAACTACGTCACCAACTCCGTCAACCCCGACGGCGTCCGCGCCCAGGAGATAAAGGAGGCCCTCGAAGAGGACATCCAGGAGGAGCTCGCCCACGCCCAGCAGTTCGCCCAGCGCATAAAGGAGCTCTACGGAGTGGTGCCGGGCTCCATGGAGTTCAGGGCCGAGCAGCAATCCCTGCAGCCGCCCGAGCACCAGACCGACGTGGTGCACGTCATAAGGGGCGTGATAGACGCCGAGACCAGCGCGATAGAGCTCTACACCAGGCTCGTGGAGGCGACCGATGAGGTCGACCTGGTTACGCAGGATATGGTGATCGACATCCTGCGCGACGAGCAGGGTCACCGCCGCCTGTTCGAGGGTTTCCTCCGCGAGTACGAGGCCGAAGGACTGGCCTAAAAGCACGATCCAGCAAGAGAACAACAGGGGGCCCGACCGTCGAGGTCGGGCCTCTTTGTGTCCGCTGCGGTATAATACGGCTCGTAGCATGATGGAGGAGCCCTACTTCGTTGAGCCTAGACGCACGCGGCGCGGTTGCGCTGCCGGCGTGGGTTTGTAGATTTGGAAGACCCCCTCTTATCCTCGTTCCTTAACCTTTTCCTGGCGCTGGTGCTGGTGGCCCTCAACGGCTTCTTCGTGGCGGCCGAGTTCGCCCTCGTGCGCATTCGGGAGTC
>DASZKL010000291.1:0-2859 GCA_035947015.1 Rubrobacteraceae bacterium | reverse complement strand
CTTGCCGATCGCCTGCTCGAGCTGCGCGACCGCCTGCGCGAGGAGCCTCGCCAACTCGCGCGCGGGATCGGGGATGGTCGTGATCCCGTACAGGTTGGCCGTGTCGGCAACCTCCTCGATGAAGTCGAGAATGTCGTCGAGCCCGGATGCTAGGGCGTAGATGTCCTCGTGGTCGAAAGGTGTGACGAAGGTTCGATTCAGCGTGCGCACGATCTCATGGGTAACCTCGTCACCCTGGTGCTCGAGGGTCTTGATCTCCTGCTGGCGCGGCGGAAGGTTTGCCACGTCGTCGGCGAGTGCTAGCTCGAGTAGGCTTGCCGAGCGGACTATTACCGCAGCCTGCTCCTCGAAGAGCTCGTAGAAGCGACGCTCACGGGGGATGAAAGACAGCGCCCTGGCGTTCTTGCCCAGGATATGTCGAAGCCGCCGACCCGTCAAAGCTGAGGTGTGCGAGGGATCAGTCATCTCTATTCCCTATCCTCCCGTCTAACTACCACTGCCAGCCCGGATCATAGGATATGGACCTCGAGCTTGTGTTTCTGGTTCGTAAACTCTGTATTAAATCTGTGTTAACGGGAGGCTGGCCTCCGAACCTTCCCGTTCGCCATCCGATAGTGATTGGTCGCGCCCGGCAGGTGTAGAACTCAAGACCTCAGGAAGAGCCAAGAGAGGATAATAGAGTGTGGTCGAGGGTGTAAGCGCATAGTCACCGGTCACCTCAGATCGTAGCCACAGCGCGGTACTATCATTCCAAGTCCTCGATACAGACTCTTGAGAAGATTCTCTGGCGGAGCGGTAGGTTAGACCATCGCCGTGCGGCTCGTGGGTCAGTTTCGCGACTCGGCAGACCCGTCAAGTACAGAGTTCACTTCCTGGATACCCGAGACACGTCGCAGCTTGTCGGTCAAGGAGAGCAGATCCCTTTCGTCACTGCCCTTGGCCAAGACCAACTCCGCATTGTCTCGGTCCTGGGCAGAACCGGGGCGCACCACTATGCGATCCAGCCGCAGGTTGGTTGCCTCGATCTCGGACCTCAGCTGCGCCAAGGACGTGTTCCGATCTATAACCAGCGTAACGAACCTGGCCTTGCGGTTGGGGAACAACCGAGTCTTAACCGGCTTGGCGAGGACCAATATCGCGAGTGCCAAGACCGTGGCCGCTACGCTAGCCACGAACATGCCGCCACCGACAGCCAGCCCCACCGCCGCAACCGCCCAGATGCTCGCGGCCGTAGTCAATCCCTTGACGATCTCCCTGCGCAGGATGATCGTGCCCGCCCCTATGAACCCTATCCCACTGGCCACCTGTGCGGCGACGCGGGAGGGATCGAGGATGACCTTCTGCTCAGCCAAGATATCCGAGAACCCGAATATTGAGACCACCATGAACAGGGCAGACCCGAGTGACACCAGGGCGTGGGTTCTCATACCGGCGGCCCACTCCAAGCGTTCGCGCTCCACCCCGACAAGGCCACCCAGGGCCGCTGCTACCACCAAGCGCAAGACTATCTGACCTGGAGAGATCATGATGCTCCGTAGTCACCTCCTCCGCTCTGTCATCAAATCCTTCCGTACTTTCTACACTAATTCTGTGAAGAAGTCACGAGAAGAGCGCCCTCCAGGAGAGCCCCTTGCGCGCGGTTAGGTGGGCAGGGGACGAGCGCCGCGGAGAGCTGAAATGCTACCTAGCCGACGTGCTGACCGGCTCTATTCCCACTCGATGGTTCCTGGGGGCTTGCTTGTTACGTCCAGCGCCACCCGGTTGACGCCGGGGACCTCGTTGATGATGCGGTTGCTTATGCGCTCCAGAAGGTCGTAGGGCAGGCGCGCCCAGTCGGCGGTCATCGCGTCGTCTGATGTCACGGCCCGGATCACAATGGGGTACGCATAGGTCCGGGCGTCCCCCATGACGCCGACGGAGTGGATCGCAGGCAGCACGGCGAAGCTCTGCCACAGGTCGCGGTACAGACCTGCGGACCGGATCTCATCCTGCAAGACCGCATCGGCCCTGCGCAGGATCTCCAGCCTCTCCGCAGTGACCTCCCCGATGACCCTGATGGCCAGACCCGGTCCGGGGAATGGCTGGCGCCACACCAACCTCTCGGGCATCCCGAGCTCAGCCGCTACCACCCGCACCTCGTCCTTGAAGAGGTTGCGCAAAGGCTCGACAAGGTCGAGGTCCATCACGTCAGGCAGTCCCCCGACGTTGTGGTGGCTCTTGATCCTCGCGGCGTCGCGGGTGCCGCTCTCGATGACGTCGCTATATAGCGTCCCCTGCACCAGGAACTCGACGTCTTCGATCTTTTCGGCCTCCCCCTCGAAGGTGCGGATGAACTCCTCGCCGATAATCTTGCGCTTCCCCTCCGGGTCGGTGACGCTGGCGAGCTTGTCCAGGAATCGCCCCGAGGCGTCTACGCGGAGGAGCGGCACATCCGACCTTTCGGTGAAAGCCTCGACTACCTGTTCGGCCTCGTTCTGGCGCAGGAGCCCGTGGTCCACGAACACGCACGTCAGGTTGTCGCCGATCGCCCGGTGGACGAGCATGGCGGCCGTCGCGGAGTCCACCCCGCCAGAGAGCCCGCAGATCGCCTTCGCGTCGCCGACCTGCTCCCTGATCTTCTCTACCGCATCGGTAATTATGTTGACCGGCGTCCAGTCCGGCTTGCACTCGCAGGCCTCGAAGAGGAAGTTCTTGAGGATCTCCATCCCGTACTCGGTATGGCGCACCTCGGGGTGGAATTGCACCCCGTAGCGTCCCTTCTCTCTCTCCTCGAACGCGATTATCGGGACCGAGGGCGTCTCGGCGGTTACGGAGTAACCTGCCGGAGCAGAGAATACGGCGTCGCCGTGGCTCGTCCAG
>DASZKL010000290.1:0-4751 GCA_035947015.1 Rubrobacteraceae bacterium | reverse complement strand
CTCCCAGAGCTAGAGTATGGTTATGACCGCCGCCACGACGAACACGGCGTACAGGGCTCCCCCTACCAGCAGGTGCTCGCCCTCGAACGGCTTCTTTCTCCTGAGCAACCAGTAGAGGTACGCACCACCGGCCAGCGCCAGCCCCGCGGAGAGAGCGCTCAGGAGATCCAGGCTCCAGCTCGTGAACGCCAGGCCTAGAGCGACCGGTACCGAGCTCTGAAAGACCATCGCCCCGGTTATGTTCCCGAGAGCTAGAGTGTCCTTGTCGCCCCTCAGCCAGATAACGGAGTTGAACTTCTCGGGCAGCTCCGTGGCCAGAGGAGCGAGCACCAGCGCGATCAGGCCAGCCGGCACCCCCACGGACTTGGAGAGGTGCTCCACGGCGCTCACGAAGAAGTGGGCGCCGACAGCCATCACGGCTATCGTCCCAACCACCTGCGCCGCAACGGCCCAGGTGGGAGCCTCCGAAGATGAAGGCCACAGGGTCAGCCTCTCCGGCGTGTCGTCCACCCCCTCCCACCGGCCTTTACGGTTTGCCAGACGTGGAGCCCATACGCCCCAATGAGCACAATAGCCAGCGCTACCTTCAAATAGAAGGGCAGCGGTACGATACCCGCCCCGACGCCTACAGAGTAGAAGGCGAGGAAATAGAGCACGTCACGCTTGGCGGTGCCCTCGTCCACCGTCACCTCGTCATCGCTCTCCCTACGGCGCCAGAAACCCAGGACCGCGGCCCCCACGACGAATATCGCGAGCGTGGCCAGAAGGAACGGCGCCCCGAGGATGGCACCGACGCCTATATCGCCGGCTGTGCTCCTGCCGGTAAAGACGGAAGCCACTATCGCCACCACCGGGATCATGGTCTCCGGCAGGGCGGTGCCCACGGCCGCGAGCACGCTCCCCACCGCACCTTCCCCAAGGTTCAGCCGTTCGCCGAGGATCTCGATCGCGTTGGTGAACAGCGCAGCCGCCGCGACGATCGCAACCGCGGAGAGCACCAGTTCTACTATCGTCATCGGCACCTTTCTCGGGCTGCCCCTTGGCCTTGGCGAGACGGAATGCGAAGGATTCTACCCCCTTGCGGGGACGGTTACACTTAGGCCATGACCGAATTCCCCGAAGAACTGGAGAAGATACTGGCCGCAGTGGCGGGCGGCGCCCTCTCACCCGCAGCGGCCGCAGCACGCCTGAAGAGCGGGGAGGTGCGCTACCTGGACGAGTTCGCGGTGCTTGATTCGGGCCGTGCTGCCCGCAAAGGTGTACCCGAGGTCGTCTACGCCCCGAACAAGACACCCGTGCAGGTAACCCGCATCTGCGAGGCCCTCCTGGCCACGAGCGAGCGCGTGATAGTCAGCTCCGCCTCCGAGGAGGTGACCGCAGAGATCCGGCGGTCCCTCCCCAATACGCCCGTGAGAAGCGCCGGCCGCGCCGTCGTGGTCGGCGCGGGGGAACCGACGGCCTCGGGTGGACGCATCGGCGCCATCAGCGCCGGCACCTCGGATCTGCCGGTCCTTGAGGAGGCGATCGCGGTAGCCA
This sequence comes from Rubrobacteraceae bacterium, assembly GCA_035947015.1. Classification (GTDB taxonomy): domain Bacteria; phylum Actinomycetota; class Rubrobacteria; order Rubrobacterales; family Rubrobacteraceae; genus JALYGY01. The sequence goes on along the minus strand of DASZKL010000290.1, from coordinate 3,215 downwards.
GGGAGATGGGCGCGGCCGTCGAGAGCTTCCACGACGTCGGCGTCGCTGGCATACACCGCCTGGCCGCCCCCTTGCAGGAGCTGCGTAGCTTCGATCCCGACTGCCTGATCGTGGCCGCCGGGATGGAGGGGGCTCTGCCGAGCGTGGTCGCGGGCTTGGCCTCCGTGCCGGTCATCGGCCTGCCGACCTCCACCGGCTACGGACTCGGCGGGGACGGGACAGCCGCCATCCTTGGTATGCTCCAGAGCTGCTCGCCCGGTCTCTCGGTGGTCAACGTGGACAACGGGGTCGGCGCCGGGGCTACCGCCGCCCTCATCGCCAACCGGGCCGCCAGCGCCCGCAATGCTCGGGAGAACGGTACCGGGCCAGGCTCCTCTTAGAATCCGCGTGCGGGCCTTCGTCGCCGTCTTTCCGCCGCTCGAGATCAGAGAAGCGCTTATCGGTGCGGCACGCGAGCTCCCAATTGTCGGGGAGGTTCGCTGGATTAGGCCCGAGAACGTCCACCTTACCCTGAAGTTCCTCGGCGACGTCTCGCAAGACGATCTCCTCGTCCGGGTGACGGAGGCTCTCGAGCCGGTTCGCGACAGGCACGGACCTTTCGTGGCAGAGTCCTCGGGCTTTGGCGCCTTCCCCTCCGCCAGTAGAGCCCGTATCCTCTGGGCCGGTATCGGCGAAGGCTCTGAACCCTTACGCGCCCTGGCCAAAGACGTCGAAGCCTCCCTGGAGCCCTTGGGCTTCGGGCGCGAGGATCGAGCCTACAAGCCCCACCTTACGCTCGCGCGGGCACGAAGGCGCCCTGTGGTTCTCGAGGCTGCAGAGACCCCTCTAACCATCCCCGGCTTTAGCGTACGCCACGTGGAGTTAATGCAGAGCGCGCTGGACAGCGCAGGGGCCACCTACTCTACCCTGGCGACCTACGTTCTCTCAGAAGACCGAGACTAGCGGTCCGACGGACACGAGGATGAAGAGGAGTATCAGGATCATAACGACCATCGCTATGAAGTTGTTCCCGCTCATCGGACCACCCTCTGGGTAAACGCCAACGGCTGGCCCATTCTAGCCGCCAGCCCGTACGAGCGCCAGCGATGACCTCTCAGAACTCGTTCGCGTAGAACACGCGCCGACCCGGAGCCAGCGCGCCGTCGGCAGAGGACCTCTGACGAATGAGGTGGAACTCCTCGACCTTCTCGGAAGCGAGACGGATGACGGGGTCAGGGTCGCTGCGCAGCCCCAAGATGGTCTCCCACCCAGCCTCGACGTTTAGCTGCTCCACGATACCCGCAGGTCGCGGCTCTTTGTAGAAGATCCTGCACTCGTAAGTCTCGCTCCGAGCATCGTGGACGACCAGTATCATCTCCGGCCTGGCAGTCACCACCCTGGGCATGCTCTGCAAGTCGTACATTACCCGCCGCCGGCGATAGACTTCCTGCTGTAACTCTTCACGCACGATCTCACCGAACTCGTCACCTTCGACCAGAGAGTAAGCCTCGTCGCGAGCCCTCTCGGCCTGCCTGACCCACCGGCCTACCCCGTCGAGACTCAACGTCTCACCACATACAGGGCACCGGTACTCGGATCCAGCAACAACCCTCAAGCCCCACAAATGCAGGCAGTTCTCCGCCGCGCTCACCATGTAGACCAGTATTGTACTCCTTTCCTACCCTTGCGCGACTCTCACCCGAAGCCCAAGGTTTTTCTCTTCCTGTACTTAAACTTGATATGTATGAGAGGTCGATGCTCGCGACGAATGCCCCGCCGGCGCCGTTCGAGGCGTTCCGCCCAACGTTTCCCCGCAAAACGCGGCTTGCTCGCTCTTCGGTGGGGGCACGCCGACGACGACCGATGCGGTGCAGGGTCCCGCAGGTTGGTACGGACGCAGCTCCCCGCCATACCGATACTCTAGTCTTCAACGCGAACCTTCAACCTCTCCTAAAGCTTTATATACGAGGTTGTCGAGACCTTAAGGGGACGGTTCTGGTATTTTCCCTTTACTTTGGAGAGTCGAGAGGCGCACCTCGTACTCAACCCGGTGGCCGACCGAGGACGGTCGGGGGGGCAGCGTGGCTTCGTCTCACGCTTCTTGCAAGAGCGTGGGGTGGTGCCGATCTGGCACGTAACGCGAGGACCGGGGCATGCGAGAAACATCGTCGCGGGGCTTCCGGACGGGGCCCTGGCTGTGGCGGCAGGCGGGGACGGAACGGTGCACGAGGTAGCGACGGCCTGTGTCGAGCGGGATCTGGCGATGGGGATCTTGCCGCTTGGCAGCGGCAACGACTACGTCAAGGCGCTCGGGGTTGGCACCGACCTCGGGCGGGCGCTCGAGGTACTAGTCGCGGGGAAGGTCCGGGCGGTGGATGCGGGGGAGGTCAACGGGGTCAAGTTCATCAACGGGTTGGGCATTGGTTTCGACGCTGAGGTCGCGGCTGGCGTGGCGGAGGCACCGGCTTTTCTGGGGGGAACGGGAAGGTACATGTGGTCCGTGGGTAGGTTACTCTGGGGCTTCCGGTGCCACGAGGCTAGGCTCAGGTTCGACGGAGAGAGGGTCGTCGAGGCCAAGACCATACTCGTCGCTGCGGCCCTCGGAACCACCTACGGGGCCAGGTTCCGACTCGCTCCGGAAGCGCGTCTGGACGACGGGCTCTTCGACGTGGTCTGGTCCGAGGAGGTGAACCGGGCCGAGGTTCTTCGGCTCATACCGGCGGCGTTGGGAGGCACGCTCTTGACTCACCCCAAGGTACATCTGGCGCGGACGCGGGAGGTCGGGGTAGATCTGGCGAAGGAGATACCGGCTCACGTCGACGGCGAGACCCTCGAGCCTACGCGCGTCTTCCAGGCGCGGGTGTTGCATGGGGCTTTGCGCGTCGTGGCACCGTAGCCTAAGGAGACGAAGCGCTGCGGGCGGTGGCCCGAAGGTCATCAAAGTACTATTAAATGAGTCGGTATTGTGGCAAAACACCCTCTCTACGGCGCTTCTCTGGCACAAAGACCGTACCCCTGCGCTTTAGCGCCAAACTCTCAGACGAAAAGCCAGAGGTCAGTATAGAGCTTGCGTAGGAGCTTGGGGCGGGGATAAAGCTACACCCCGATGTGAAATTGATGCACCGTGCATCCGCTCTCAGGAATAGAGACATGGACATTTTCCTTAGAGATTGCTTCCTCGTAACGTTTGTTGTAACGTTTAGGGGACGTTAGCCCCGTGGAGTGGGGTCGTGACG
>DASZKL010000289.1:0-4857 GCA_035947015.1 Rubrobacteraceae bacterium | reverse complement strand
GTTCGGTCTCGTCGGGTCGCCGCTGACCATCCTCGAGGCGCTACTCTCGGCCGAGAACGCTACGGGGCTCACGACGATCAGCAACAACGTCGGCGAGCCGGGCAAGGGGCTGGGTCGGCTCCTGCTCGAGGGCAAGATACGGCGAGCCATAGGATCCTACTTCACCAGCAACCCCGACGTGATGGAGCGTTACCGCTGCGGCGAGCTCGAGACCCGGCTCGTGCCTCAGGGCACGCTGGCAGAGGCCATTCGCGCGGGTGGTGCGGGGCTAGGCGGGTTCTACACCAAGACCGGGGTCGGCTCCGATCTCGCCGAGGGAAGGGAGGTACGCGAGATCGACGGCGAGCTCTACCTCTTCGAGATGCCACTACGGGCGGACATAGCTCTGATCCGGGCGCACCGGGCTGATACTCTAGGCAACCTGACGTACTACAAGACGGCGCGCAACTTCAACCCCGACATGGCAGCCGCTGCGGAGGTTGTCGTCGCCGAGGTCGATGAGATCGTCGAGGCGGGTGCCCTGGACCCGGAGCACGTGGTGACGCCGCACCCTTACGTCGACTTTCTGGTACGGTCCGAGATCCGGCTCGGAATAGATGCCGGTCCGCTCCTAGACCAGGCAGGAGGTGGATAGAGTTGAGCGCCAGCGCAGTCATGCACGACATCGCCCGTCGGGTAGCGCGACACCTGGAGCCGGGGGATGTGATCAACCTCGGCATCGGTATCCCTACGCTCGTGGCCGACCACGTTCCCGAGGGTGTCAAGGTCTTCTTGCAGACGGAGAACGGCATGCTCGGCGCGGGCCCGACCCCAGAGCCAGGGAAGGTGGACCTGGAGCTGATCAACGCTGGAAAGCTACCGGTCACGGAGGATGTAGGCGCCGCCTACTTCTCGAGCTCCGAGTCTTTCGCCATGATCCGGGGCGGTCACGTCTCCGTCGCCGTGCTCGGCGCACTGCAGGTGGATCGGCTGGGGCGCATAGCCAACTGGGCCATCCCTGGGAAGCCGATCTTGGGAGTAGGGGGGGCGATGGACCTGCTCGTGGGGGCAAAGACCGTCGTCGTCGCGACCACCCACCTGACGAAGAAGGAAGAGCCAAAGATCGTCGAGGAATGCTCGTTCCCGCTCACCGGCGCCCGCCCGGCGGACCTGATCGTCACCGAGCACGCCACCTTCTCGGTCGATGAGGGGGGACTCGTGCTGGAGGAGGTGGCGCCGGGCTCGAGCTACGAGTGGGTGCGCTCCCACACGCCGGCCCCCTTCCGCAACTCACCCACGCTCGAGGCCGTCTAGCGTGGGCAGATGGCGCACCGCCGGAGTGGTGGAGCCCGGGACAGGATCTGCGAACGCACTGCAAGGAGGATAACTTTGGGGGAGTTGAGCGAGGATATGGGCTCGGCGGAGGCTCCGGCCGCCGCTTACCGGCGCCATCTCCAGAACGGGAAGCTCGGCTACCAGCGCTGTGGCGCTTGCTCGGCTGCGGTCTTCTACCCGCGCGTTTTGTGCCCGGTCTGCGGGGGAGGTGAGCTGGAGTGGCGGGAGAGCGCCGGTAGCGGAACAGTCTACGCGACAACCGCCGTGTACAGCAGGAACCGGGACCCCCGCAGCGTCGTCCTCGTCGACCTCGACGAGGGCTTTCGCATGATGAGCCGGGTCGAAGGAGTCAGTGCCGAGGACGTCGAAGTAGGGACGAGGGTACGCTTCGAGGTGCGCCAAGAAGGGGAAGACGGGCCCGTTGCCGTCTTCGTGTTGGAGGGAAGTTGAGCATTCGAGGCAAGGTCGGGATAGTCGGAGCGGCCGAATCGGACCTGGGGGAGGTCGGGCCGGGGTTTACTCCGCTGGACCTCATCGGACAGGCCACAGACCGCGCCCTCGTAGATGCCGGTCTTAAGAAAGAAGATGTAGACGGGCTCTTTAGCGCCTCGGCGTACTACTCGATGGCCACGGTCTCCGCCGGAGAGTACCTCGGCATCAGGCCCCGGTACTCCGATGCGACGAACATGGGCGGCTCCTCCTTCGTCTCGCACCTGCTACACGCCGCGGCGGCCATCGGCGCCGGGCTCTGCGAGGTCGCTCTGGTCATCTACGCCTCGACGCAGCGCTCCGGCGGTGGTTTTCGCGGCTTGAGCGAGCCGCCCAACCCCTACGAGACACCCTATGGGCCTCGCTATCCTGTCAGCATGTACGCGCTGGCCGCCTCCCGGCACATGCACGACTACGGAACCACCCGCGAACAGCTCGCCGAGGTCGCGGTCGCCGCGAGGGAGTGGGCCAAGCTGAACCCGAAAGCCTTCGAGCGGGATCACTTGACTGTCGAAGATGTGCTGGCCTCGCGGATGATCTCTACTCCGCTGAGCCTCTTGGACTGTTGCTTGGTGACCGACGGGGGCGGCGCTCTGATCGTGACCTCGGCAGAACGGGCGAAAGAGTTGCGCAAGCCTCCCGTATACTTGCTCGGGACCGCCGAAGCCCACTGGCACCGCAACATCTCCCAGATGCCTGATCTCACCGTCACCGCCGCCTCAGAGTCGGGACCGCGGGCCTACGAGATGGCGGGTGTAAGTCCTGCGGAAGTGGACGTGGTAATGCTCTACGACGCCTTCACCATCACCCCGATACTGTTCCTCGAAGACCTCGGGTTCTGCGAGAAAGGCGAGGGGGGACCTTTCGTGGAGGACGGGCGTATAGCTCCCGGAGGGGAACTTCCGGTCAACACCAACGGCGGTGGACTCTCCTACAACCACCCGGGCATGTACGGGCTGCTCCTCGTGATCGAGGCCGTGAGGCAGCTTCGCGGGGAGTGCGGCGCGCGGCAGGTGGAAGAAGCCGAGGTAGCCATCGCCCACGGCAACGGCGGCGTGCTCTCGAGCCAGGTGACCGCAGTTTTGGGCACAGAGAGTGTTCTGTAGAGGAGAGGATCCGATGGCCGAAACCACACGCGGCGCGAGGGTAGATTGGGAGGCTCTGCGGAACTTCTGCGAGAAGGTTCTTGCCGCCGCCGGCGTCCCTGAAAAAGACGCCAGGATCGTCGCAGCATCGCTTGTGGACGCCGACCTTGCGGGTATGAAGTCGCACGGCGTCACCAGGCTGAACGACTACCTTCTCCGTATGGAGCAGGGCCTGATGACCCCTACAACCAAGATAGACCTCGTGCGCGAGACCCCCGCCACCGCGCTCCTCGACGCCAACGACGGTTGGGGGCAGGTGGCCTCGGAGAGGGCGGTTGAGCTGGTCGTCGAGAAGGCCAGGGAGGTCGGCAGCGCATGGGTTGGCGTTCGCAACTCGAACCACAACGGGACGGCGGCCTACTGGACCATGAAGATCGCCCGCGAGGACATGGTCGGGATCTGCTCTATGAACACCTCTCCCGTCATGGCCGCCCACGGCTCCCGACGCCCAACGCTCGGGACCAATCCCCTGTCGATCGCCGTGCCGTCGAGCTCCGGACGCCCGGTCGTTCTGGACATGGCGACTAGTAACCAGGCACGGGGAAAGATAATCCTGGCAGCCAAGAACAACGACGCCATACCCGAGGGCTGGGCGATCACGAGCGAAGGTCTGCCCACCACCGACGCGAAGGAGGCCCTCAAGGGGAGCGTGCTGCCCCTGGGGGGACCGAAGGGGTCGGGTCTCGCCATCATGCTGGACATCCTGACGGGCGTCCTGACCGGTGCGGAGTTCGGGGCGCAGATGCCCCGCATGTACGACGACCCGCAGCCCCAGCGGGTCGGGCATCTGTTCTCTGCGATCTCCGTCGAGGCCTTCATGCCTATGGCCGAGTTCCTCTTGCGAATGGACCAGAAGGGGCGGGAGACGAGAGAGGGACCCCCCGCGCCAGGTTTCGAGCGGGTCTCGATGCCAGGGGACGGCACTCACGAGAGGATGGCCAGGCACCGCGAGGAGGGTATCCCGCTCACCGACGAGGTCTACGCAGACCTTCTCGCCGCCGCCGAGCGTTACGGCGTCCCCCCCGGGACCCTGGAATCGGGGAGGATCTTCCCCGAGGGGATGCAACGATGAGGGCGCCGATGCGGGAGCCAAACGGAGGTACGTGCCCGGCTCCAGAGACGGCGGTGTCACGCACGCCGGCTTTATATAAAGATTGTGTTACTAGAGCAAAAAACGGTATTGGACGTATCAATGGTGCGTAGCCATAATGGCGCGTAGGGGTAATACGGGACAGGAGAATACTAGCGTGGATTCGACGAAGATGAGTAGCGAGAGGCTGCAAGAGGTCTTGCCGGATGCGATCGCGGCCCTACACCGGGTGATCGAGAAGCACGGGGTGACGGAGGAGGAATGGTACGCTGTGCTCTCCTTCCTCACCGAGGTCGGGAGACATGACGAATTCATACTGCTCTCCGACGTCACTAAGACCTCGGTTCTGGTGGACGCCATCTCCCACGAAGGCGAAACCGACGTCACACCCAGCGACGTGGAAGGTCCTCTCTATCGCGAGGACCCACCCTGGCGCGAGAAGCCGGTAAAGATCTACGACGAGTACGAGGGTGTCGAGAGCGGGGACGTACTCTTCGTCCACGGCAGGGTCACCTCCGCGGACGGCACCCCCATAAGCGACGCGGTCCTCGATATCTGGCAGACGGGCCCGGATGGCGGCTACGACCTCTGGGACGAGAGGCAGCCGGACTACAACTTTCGCGGGAGGTTTGGCGTCGACGAGGATGGCAGCTACGAGTTCCAGACGATGGTGCCCAAGCCGTACACGGTCCCGACGGAGGGGCCTGTAGGCAGGCTGCTCGAGGCCATCGGCCAGCACCCGTGGCGTCCGGCGCACATACACGTCAAGGTTGAGGCCGAAGGACACGAGCCGCTCATCACGCAGGTCTTCTTCCCGGA
>DASZKL010000288.1:0-4181 GCA_035947015.1 Rubrobacteraceae bacterium | reverse complement strand
CTCCCAGCCCCACAGCCTGCGTGCCAGGGCGTAGCAACCCAGAGCCGGGAGCAACAGCAGAGAGGGGGCCACAAGGGGGAAGACCTCAAGGGGTTCTAGCCCGCTGAGGCGGCTGATCTCCGCTGTCATCGTGTGGAAGCCTGGGGGGTATATCAGGTACGGCTCGATCTTCCCTCGGGATATCATCAGCTCGGCCATCACGGCGTGGGAGTAATGGTCAACGCCGCGCACGAAGGGCCAGTCGTGCAGCACTGGGCCGAGATAGCCGCGCAGGAGCGTTAGAGCGAGCACCACAGGCAGCAGCAGTCGCCGCGCCAGGACAGCCGGCAGCCTCCTAGACCCGGCGAGCCCCTCGACCTGCGGCGCGGGTTGCGCGCGGGGCTCGATCAGGTGCACGATCCCGGCGAAGAGCACCAGGAGCGCTATCGCGATCAAGATAGTCGTGCCTCGTACCGCACCGGTCTGTACCCCCAGCGTGAGCCCGAACGCCGCGATGAGCAGCACCAGAGCGAGCGAGCCAAAGGGGGTGGGGGGCGGGGCGATGGGCTCGTCCGGGCCCTTGGCCGGGCCGAACCGCAGGTACGCCGCGAGTCCCAGAAAGAACACAAGTAGCGGTGAGGCGATCGCCACGGCGAGCGTCACACCAGTGCCGAACAGGCGAGCAGGTATCAGGCTCACGGCCGGCACGAGCGCCAACGAGAGCCCCACGGAGTAGGCGAACCGCTCGGCGCGGTCGGCGGAAGCTACGAGTAGCCGCGACCAGAACCATCCAGGTACGACCCCAACCAGGATCGCTACGGGCAGAGCCCTGATCAGGTCGAAGAGCACGCCCTGCCTCTGATCTCCCACCTGCTACACACGCTGGTAGCTTAACAAGATCATTCGGTGCTGCCATACGAACGGCGCACTTCAGGGCTGCTAGACGGATTCTTGCATGGTTTCAATTTACATTTAACCCTCCGTTCTATACAATCGCGCCGTCATGTTTTATGCGCTAGAAGCTCGTCACCAGGCGGCGCCCGCCGCGAAAGAGGCTGGGGGGATCGGATGACGCCGGAGCACGTGCGTATCGCGGGCGTTATCGTCGCCGCTCTCTTCGCGGGGTACGGCTTGCTCAGGTACAGCCGCGGCGGGTGGAGCAGGTTCGCGCTGCTCCTCAGCTTGCTCATAGCCTCCGGCGTGGGCGTGGTCTCGGTAATCCCGCAGGTTGGCGAGATCTTCACCCGCCTCTTCGGGCTAGAGAGCCGGGCCTTCGCGCTCCTCTCGTTTGCGATCCTGCTGCTCTTCGGCCTGTTCTTGTACCTGCTTAACCAGGTTCAGGCGGCGAGCCGCCGCAACGGCGAGATCGTCACCGGCCTCGCCGTCCGCCAGTACGCGGAGCGATACATCCCGCCGTCAGATAGGCTCTCGGACAAACACGAAATCCTGATCATCGTCCCGGCCTACGACGAGGAGGGTGGCATAAGCAAAGTGCTCCAGAAGGTGCCAAAGGAACTTCTGGGATACGAGGTGAAGACCGTCGTCGTCGACGATGGCTCGACCGACGCCACCGAGGCCATCGCCCTGTCGGAGGGGTTCCCCGTCGTCAGCCACGTCGTCAACCGGGGCCAGGGCGACGCCCTGCGCACGGGCTTTGCGATAGCGCGGCTCGAGCGGGCCGAGATCGTCGTCAACCTCGACGCCGACGGCCAGTACAAGCCCGAGGAGATCGAGCGCCTCGCAAAACCCATAATCGATGGTAAGGCGGATTTCGTGCTCGGCTCCCGCTTCATGGGCTTCTACGAAGAGGCCGGCAGCGTCCGCCACGTCGGCGTGGTGTTTTTCTCGAGGTTGATCTCGCTCCTCACGGGCACCAGGATCAGCGACTGCACAAACGGCTTCAGGGCGATAAGGGTCTCGGAGCTCCACAAGCTGGACCTGCGCGAGGACCGCTTCAACGCCACGGAGATCATCCTCGAAGCACTCAAGAAGAAGCTGCGCTTCGAGCAGGTACCCGTGACGATGCTGAGCCGCACTGCGGGCGAGACCAAGAAGCCCGCGAAGCTCGCCTACCCGCTGGGAGTCTTCCGGGTCATCATCTCGACCTGGCTGCGTTGAAAGCTAGTCAGCACGCTCGGGCCTTGCGGCCCTCGCTTGTCAGCCCGCTTCGGACCTGCGGTCCTCGCTTTCAGCATTCAGCTTATTGCCCTGACAAGCTGACAAGCCTGCGAAGCAGGCGTGCTGAAAGGCGCGAAGCGCCGTGCTGACAAGCTGGCGACCGTAGGGAGCCAGCGTGCTGAGCAGCTGATGGCTAGCAGGCAAGGGGCGGCGACGGGGAGCGCCTACGTCGCGGGCTCGTTCCTCGTCTCGGGCGTTCTCACCTACGTCTTCCAGAGCCTCTCGGCGCGCTTTCTCGGGAAGGCTGGGTACGGCGATCTCATAGTCCTGTGGTCAGCGACCTTCCTCGTCGTGCAGGTGCTCTGGATCGGGATCACCCAGACTCTGGGGCGCTACATCTCGGAGAGAGAGGCACGCGGCGAGGACTGGCGACCCATAGTTCACTCGGCGAGGCGCCTTCAGATCTCGCTGCTCGCGGCGTTCCTGCTCATCTCCCTGCTCGCGAGTCCCCTGCTCGCGCGCTCTCTCTTTCATGGGAGCTGGCCTCTGACTGCGGCCTTCATCGCTGCGGTAGTGGCTTACGCCCCGGAATACTTCAGGCGCGGCACGTTCAGCGGGCACCGTCAGTTCGCGCGCCTCGGCGCCCTGCACGTAGCCGAGTCATCTAGCCGGGCGCTGATCGCGGCCCTCCTGTTGTTGGCCGGGACCGATGTGCTCGGCCCCACGGCCGCCATCGTGCTCGCGCCGCTGATCGGCGTGCTCTTGGTCCGGCCCGTCTCCTCCTCCCCCGAGAAGGTGGGCGAGTCCTTTAGCGTCGTCGAGGCCCTCCGGTTCGCCGGACCGGTGCTGGGGTGCGTGGCCTTCGCCCAACTGCTGATGAACGGTGGACCGATACTCGTGAGCATCCTGGACGGTACCCGCGCGCAGGTGGGGCTGTTCGGCGCGGCGCTCATCCTCACCCGGGTTCCGCAATACGTGCTGAGCCCCGTCATCGGCGCGCTCTTGCCCCACGCGAGCCGCATACTCGCGATGGAGGGGTCGAGGTCCTTCGACCGTTTCGTTGCCAGGGCGGCCGCGATCATTGGCCTCGTCGGCGTCCTGATGGTCGCGGGCACCTGGCTGCTCGGCGGGTGGGGGCTGAAGCTGTTCGCCGGCCCCGGCTTCGAGGTGGACCGGAGGGTGCTGGTCATGCTCGCGGTGCTCGCGGCCTTCTACCTTATGTCGGAGATGCTAAACCAGGCGCTCTTCGCCCGCGGCCAGGCCAGGCTCGCGGCGCTCGGGTGGATGGCGGGGTTGCCCGTCTCCGCCGTCTCTCTGATGCTGCTGAGTACGGATGTCCTCGAGCGGGTCTCCTACTCCCTCGCCCTCGGCACCCTCGCCGCCGCCGCCTCTCAGGCGGCGTTCTACCTGGCAACGCGGACCACCAGCACAACGACTACCGACCTTCCGACTGACCCCTGAACCACTCAACCGTGCGTCGCAGACCCTCCTTGATATCCACCTCGGCCCGCCAGCCGAGCTTGCGGGAGGCTTTGGAGGTATCCGAGTAGTTGCGCATGACGTCTCCGGCGCGCGGGTCAGCCCTGCGGATCTCCACATCCTCTACCCCGACGGCCTCTAGGACCGGCAGGAGATGGTCGATCATCTCCTGCACCGAGGTCTCGGCGTTCGTGGCGATCTGGAAGACCTCGCCGCCCACCCCTTCTGTGGTGGCGGCCAGCCTGACGGCCCTGGTCAGGTCCTCGATGTAGATGAAGTCGCGGGTCTGGGTGCCGTCGCCGTAGATCTCCAAGACCTCACCGCGCATCGCCCGCTTGATGAACTTGGCGATCACGCTGTTCTTGTGGCTCGAGAGGGGCCCGTAGACGTTACCGAAGCGTAGAGAGACCGTCTGGAGGCCGAAGGTCCTGAAGTAGGCCGAGCAGTAGGCCTCGCCTGAGAGCTTGCTCGCCCCGTACGGAGAGACCGGGTGCGGCGGCACCTCCTCGTGGATGGGCGGCTCGACCTCACCGACCGTCGCCCCGCTCGAGGCGAACACGAACCTCTTCTCTGCGCCGCCCTTCCGGGCCGCCTCCAGATAGTTG
>DASZKL010000287.1:0-2571 GCA_035947015.1 Rubrobacteraceae bacterium | reverse complement strand
TCGCCCCTACCATGTTGCTCGTAGCGGTAGACGTACCCCTGCCTCTCGAGCGGAGTCCCTACCTCGATAGGAGGTGTCGGATGGTACGCGAGGGCCGCGCGGACCCGGATGCCGCCGTGACCCGCTTCCCTGAGCACCCTGTGGACCGTGCCGCAGGCCCGGGCCGGTGAGTTGTTCGTCCTGGAGAGATGGGCGAGGATGAGATCCTTGAGCCCGTGCGGAGCGAGTGCCAGCGCCGCCTCAGCCGCCTGCCGGTTCGAGAGGTGGCCGTTTACAGAAGAGATCCGGCGCTTCAGCCGCGCCGAGTAAGGACCACTCCTGAGCCAGTCATAGTCATGATTCGCCTCGAGCACCACCGCTTCGGCCCCGCGCATGCGACGCAGGACCTCAGGCCCGGCCTCGCCAAGATCTGTGGCCATCGCTACGTCCCGCTCGCCGTCCGAGATTCGCAACCCGTAGGTCGAGGAGTCGTGAGGGACCGCGAAGAAAGAAGCCGCCAGCCCGCCGACCTCGAAGGTCTCTCCGGATTCGAACGTCCTCGCCTCCAGTGCCTCGCCGACCCCTGGTGCGGCGAGGACCTCGACCCCGCACTCGCGCACCAGGGACCTGACGCCGGAGGCGTGGTCCGCGTGGCCGTGGGTCAGGAGCACGGCTCCCACGTCGTCGAGCCCCCGGCCAATACGGGCGAGGAGGCCCTCGATTCGCCGACACGGAAGCCCGGCGTCTACGAGCAAGCCGCCTCCTGCCGATTCTATGTAAGTGGCATTGCCCGAGCTACCGCTCGCAAGTACGCTCAGCCGCAAACTATTCCTTCATACGTCCGGGTGAGACCGACGGTGGTCGTTTTCGGAGATCTTAGCACGGCCCGAGGCGCTGACGGAGCGCAGTGATCCCGTGCAGCCGCGCTCACGTAGAATAGGCATCGTGTCGGACAAGGGAAGACAGTACCTACTACTTGCGGACGAGGACCTCATCTCCCTCGTCGAGACCAACGACGACCCGCAGGCTTTCGCCACCCTCTACGACCGCCACAGCCGCGCAGCCTTCTCTCTGGCCTACCGCATGATGGGTGAGCACCACGCAGCAGAAGACCTTGTGCAGGAGTCCTTCCTCAAACTCTGGCGGGCTGCCAGAAGCTACAGACCCGAGCGCGCAAGCGTTAGAACGTGGCTGCTCTCGATCGTCCACAACAGAGCCATAGACCAGCTCCGATCGAGAGCTAGCAGGCGTAGAACGCAGGAGAAGGTAGAGGCTGTAGCGCCGAGGTTTGAGCCGAGTGAGGCCTTTGCACAGAGCTTGGCCAACTCCCAGCGCGAGCAGGTGAGGGAGGCCATGAGGAGTTTGCCGCAGGAGCAGTTGAAGATATTGGAGCTGGCGTACTTCTCGGGCTACTCCCACGTTGAGATCGCCGAGCTCCTTGATGTGCCCCTCGGGACCGTGAAGGGTAGGATGCGGCTGGGGTTGAAGAAGATTAGGGACTATTTCGACTCGCGTGACATGGTGGTGCCGAGGTGAGTGGGATGGATCACGAGCGCTTCGACGAGCTGAAAGATGCCTTCGTCCTCGGTGCTCTGCCGGAAGAAGAACGCAGGGAGTTCGAGGAGTATCTCGCCGAGAACCCCGATCGGCAGGCCGAGATAGACGAGCTGAGCACCATAGCCGGCCTGCTGGCGCTCTCACCCGAGGAACAGGAACCACCGCCAGAGCTTAGGCGGCGCATCCTGGACGTGGTAGAGGCCGAGGCTGGTCGTCCCCCCCTCGAGAGACGACCCGTGCTCGCGAGGATGCGAGAGTTCCTCGGCGTCCGGGGAGTCGCGCTCGGCGCGGCGGCTATGCTAGTGATCGGACTCTTCTCCTGGAATCTGTTTCTGCAGGCAGAGATACGAGACCTGCAAGAGCAAGCACGGAGTCCTCAGCCTCCCCAGGATTACCGGGTGGTCGAGTTGAAGGGTACCGGCGCAGCCCATGGAGCCCAGGCTGAGGTGATGATCGTCCATAACGAGCGCGCCGTCCTGATGGCTGAGGACATGCCCCCGGTGCCCCGGGAAAAAATTCTCCAGATCTGGGTCATAGAGAACGACGTTCCGAAACCGGGCGGCCTCTTCGAGCCGAATGGTGAGGCGGCTATCGTGGTCATCCAGACGCCGCTGGACGGGGCAGACGCCATAGCGGTCTCGATCGAGCCCGAAGGTGGTTCGCCGGAGCCGACCACGGATCCCATGCTCGCGGCCAGGCTCTAGACAGAGTTTCGCCGCGAGCGCGTTTATTAAGCGCATTTCCGGGTATATAGCTGTGTCGAAAGGGAGAGTATCCGTTAGTGAAGAAAAGGAGGATCCATGAGCGTTGCTCGCGTGACCGAGATAAGCGCCACCAACCCGGATAGCTTCGAGGCTGCCATCAACGAGGGCATACGCAGGGCGACATCCACGCTGCGCAACGTGGAGGGCGCCTGGGTCAAGGACATGAACGTCCTCATCTCGGATAACAACATCGTCGGCTACAAGGTTAACCTGTCAATCACATTCGTTCTCGAGGACGCCGGCGATATCAGCTAGGCGGACCCCTCACTAC
>DASZKL010000286.1:0-1628 GCA_035947015.1 Rubrobacteraceae bacterium | reverse complement strand
TCCCTTATGTACTTCAGCTCCTCGACGCGCCCGAGGTCGACGAGGACCGTAGGGTCAGCGAGCCTGAGCTTCATGATCGGCAGGAGCGAGTGGCCGCCGGCGAGGATCTTGGCTTCGTCGCCGTGCTGGCCCAGAAGCTCGATGGCGTGGTCGACCGACTCGGCGACCTCGTAGTCGAAGGCCAGAGGGATCATTGCCCATCACCTCCCATCTGCCCGGCGCTGTCCTGGGTCTGCGAGGGCCGCCCCGATAGGTCGGCCTCGCGCTCACCCGCCTCGCGCCCCTGGGCGTCCTGGATCGCCTGCCACACCTTCCACGGCGAGGCAGGCATATCTATGTGCGTGATGCCGTAGGGGGAGAGGGCGTCAACCACCGCGTTTATCACAGCGGCCGGCGCTCCGATCGTCCCGGCCTCCCCCACGCCCTTGACACCCAGGGGGTTGGTCGAGGAGGGCGTGACGGTGCGCTCGAGGGTGTAGCGGGGCACCTCGGGGGCCCCCGGGATGATGTAGTCCACCATCGTCCCCGTCGTCAGGTTGCCCTCCTCGTCGTAGACGGCCTCCTCGTAGAGGGCTTGGGCCAGGCCCTGGGCTATGCCCCCGTGCAGCTGCCCATCCACGATCGTCGGGTTGATCACCGGCCCGCAGTCGTCCACCCCGAAGTAGTCCCGGATCCTGACGAAACCCGTCTCGGTATCGACCTCAACGACGCAGATGTGCGCCCCGAAGGGGAAGGTGAAGTTGGGCGGGTCCCAGAAGACCTCCTCGGATAGGACCGGCTGCATCCCCTCGGGCAAGTCGTAGTTCATGTAGGCAGCGTCGGCGATGTCCTGTATGGTGACGTTGCGGTCCGGCGAGCCGGCCACCGAGAAGCGGCCGCCCTCGAACTCGAGGTCGCCCTCTGCAGCCTCCAGCATGTGAGCCGCTATCTTCCTTGCCTTGTCTGCGACCTGCTGGGCGGCCATGTGGACCGCCACGCCGCCTACGGGGAGGCTTCTGGAGCCGTAGGTGTCGCGCCCGTACGGGGACATCGCCGTGTCGCCGTGGAGGATCTCGACGTCGTCCACGTCCACGCCAAGGGCGTCGGCTGTGATCTGCGACCAGCTCGTGACGTGACCCTGACCGTGGGGCGAGGTGCCGGTGATGACCTCGACCTTGCCAGAGGCGAGCATCTGGACCTTGGCAGTCTCCCACCCGCTGCCGCCGGTACGCAGCCCGGCCAGCACCTGCGACGGAGCGAGGCCGCAGATCTCGGTGTAGGTCGAGAACCCGATGCCGAGCTGGACGGGATCCCCCGCCTCCCTGCGGCGCCGCTGTTCCTCACGAAGTCCCTCGTAGTCGGCGAGCTCGAGTACCCGATCAAGCGTCATCTGGTAGTTGCCGGAGTCGTACTGGATGCCGGCAGGGGTGTCTGTCGGCTCGTCGAAGGGCTCGTAGAAGTTTCGCCGCCGGACCTCCACCGGGTCTAGCCCGACCTCGCGGGCAAGTGCCTCGATGATGCGCTCTATGGCGAAGATCGCCTCGGGGCGCCCGGCGCCGCGGTAGGCGTCGGTCGGGGTCATGTTGGTGAAGACGCCAGTGACGCTGAAGTCGAAGGCGTCGAAGGTGTAGACGCCCGGAAACACGAAA
>DASZKL010000285.1:0-3257 GCA_035947015.1 Rubrobacteraceae bacterium | reverse complement strand
ACCCATCTGGTAGAGGACTTCGGTCTTCATCGAGGCCACGTCTACGCGGGAGGGGCACTCGGTCTTGCAGGCCTTGCAGCCTACACACAGGTCCATGACCTCCTTCATGCGCTCTCCGGTGAGCTCCTCGGGGGGGAGCGTGCCCTCTATCACGGAGCGGAGCATGTTCGCCCGGGCACGCGTCGTGTCCTTCTCGTCGAGCGTGACCATGTAGGAGGGACACATCGTGCCGCCGGTCTTTTTGCGGCAGAAGCCGCTCCCGTTGCACAGCTCGACAGCGGCCGCGAAGCCGCCCTGATCAGAGAAGGAGAGGTTCGTGTTGAGGGAGAGCCGCGTGCGGCCCGGCCCGATGCGGAGCTGGCGATCCATCGGCGGGGGGGCAACGATCACGCCGGGGTTGAGCACGGCCTCCGGGTCGAAGAGCGCCTTCACATCGGCGAAGGCACGCAGCATCTGGGGCCCGTACATACGTTCTAGGAACTCCGAGCGCGCTAGCCCGTCGCCGTGTTCGCCGGAGATGGAGCCGCCGCATTCCACGACGAGGCTGGCCACCTCCTCGGCTATGCGCCGCATCCTGCCCACGCCCTCGGGATCGGAGGTATCTAGAGCAGGCCGGACGTGCAGGCACCCAACGCTCGCGTGCCCGTAGAAACAGGCCCACGTGCCGTTGCGCTCCACGATCTCCCGAAACCGGGTGATGAACTCCTCCAGCCTCTCCGGAGGTACCGCCGCGTCCTCCACGAAGGCCACAGGCTTCTCCTTGTCTGTAGTCCCAAGGAGGATCGGCAGGGTGGACTTGCGCAGCTTGACCGTCTGGGCCATCTCATCCTTCGCCCGGAGCGGCGTGACGACCGAGGCCCCGACCTTGCGGGCCAGCTCTTCGAGACCGGCGAACCTCGCGTCGAGCTCTTCGGAGGTACCGCTCCACTCGACGAGCAGGAGGGCCTTCGGGTTCCCCCTGACAAAGCGGGTGGAGTCCCTGTAGGCTGAGTTGGCCCTGGCGCGGCCTATCGCCACCTCGTCGAGCAGCTCAGCGGCGGACGGGCCCTCCCCCAACAGCTCGACGGTCGCGCGGGCGGCTTCGGCCAAGGAGCCGAACTGGAACGAGGCCAGCGCCCGCTGCGGCGGGAGCTCGCTCAGCCGAAACTCGGCGCGCGTCACGATCGCCAGAGTCCCCTCCGAGCCGCACACCAGACGGGTGAGATCCAGGGTCTCGGGGTCGACGAGGGCGTCCAGCCCGTAGCCGGAGACGCGCCGGATCATCCTCGGAAACCGCCGCTTTATCTCGTCCGAGTACCGCTCCCCGATCTCCAAAGCGCCGCGCAGCAGCCGCGCCTCGGCGTCTGCGTGGCGAGCGCGCCTCTTCGCCTCGTCCCTCGGGAGAGGCTTCAACTCGACCACCTCGCCGCTCGCTAGTACGCATCGCAGACCGAGGACCTGGTCCGCAGTGGTCCCGTAAACGATGGAGCGCATCCCGGCGGAGTTGTTGCCGACCATTCCGCCCAGAGTAGCGACGTCGGAGGTCGAGGTGTCTGCCCCGAAGACGAGGCCGTGCGGCTCGACGAGGGCGTTGAGCTCGCCCTGTACCGTCCCCGGCTCGACCGAGCAACGCCTGTTCTCCAGATCCAGATCCAGCACCCGCTGCATCTCGGAGAGGTCGAGGGCGAGCCCAGGGGCTGTCGCCTGTCCGGCGAGTGAGGTGCCGGTGCCGCGAGGGGTTATGGAGAGCCCTGTCTCGCGCGCGGCCGCTAGCGCACGCTGCACGTCCTCTTCGGAGCGGGCCACGACCACGCCTACGGGCTTCCTCAGGTAGA
Source organism: Rubrobacteraceae bacterium (assembly GCA_035947015.1). Classification (GTDB taxonomy): domain Bacteria; phylum Actinomycetota; class Rubrobacteria; order Rubrobacterales; family Rubrobacteraceae; genus JALYGY01. Next base: position 1,443 of record DASZKL010000285.1, on the reverse strand, counting down.
TCGAGGCGTCCGTGGACCACAACGCGCGGGAGGCCCTATCCGTGCGCAAGTACCCGTCGAGCCGGCCGTCGAGAGCGGCGTGCAGCCGCTTCGCTAGAGGCTCGGTACTCTCCCCTATCATGGCCCAAGTATAGTACCCGCGTATATCAGCTACTAGAAGAGAACCCACCGCGAGGCGGCACATCGAAGTACCCGGCCAGCTGAGCATCTACCAGGACCCTACGGCGACCCGGGCGGGTAAAATCGCCGGGATGTTCGAAGAGATCCTGTCGAGGTGCACGGGTTGGACGAGTATACGATCCGGGTGATGAGCTTCAACATCAGGGGCTCGTTTCGTGACAGGGCCACTAGCGATGCCTGGGACGACCGGGCAGACCTGAACGTAGAGACGATAGAGCGCTGGGCGCCTGACCTGATCGGCTTCCAGGAACTGCAAAGGGGGAACCTCCGGACGTACCGGAAGAGCTTACCTCGATACGCCCACGTTCTGGGACCTAGATACGGCAACAGAGCGCCCTACGACTTCAACGCCATCTTCTTCGACCCGGAGCGCCTCGAGTTGCTCGATCGGGGCGGGTTCTGGCTCAGCGAGACGCCGGAGAGGTACTCAGCGAGCTGGAGAACGAGGGTCGTCCGCTCCGCGAGCTGGGCGCACTTCAGGCTCTCAGGGGCGAGCCCTACCATTGTGCACCTGAACACGCACCTCGACCACGTAAGCAGAATCGCCCGCGCCGAGGGCAGCAAGCTGATCCTCCGCAAGCTCGCGGAGCTCCCCGAGGACGACGTTCCGGTCATCCTCACGGGCGACTTCAACTGCCGCCCCGGCTCGCCCGTGTACCGCAACTTCATCGAAGGGGGTTTCGTGGATACCTACCTCGACGCCGGCAACGAGGACACAGTAGACGCGAACACCTTTCACGCTTTCAGAGGGGCACAGTATCGTGATGCGCGCCCCAGTCTCGGACCGCGGCGTATCGATTGGATCCTCCTCAAAGATCCAGGGCGGCGCCCCCGCGCGGTATCCCACTCGATCGTACGGGACCACGAAGAGGAGTCGGGGGCGTACCCGAGCGATCACTACCCCGTGCTCGCCGTACTCGCCATCTGAGAACGCCCTCCGAAGAGGCCAAAGGTAAAGAAAAGAGGGGGCCCTAGCCTTCGGGCCCCCTCTCGATCGCTCTAGTCTACTCAGGCCGCGCTGCGGACGACGGCTCCGAACTCCCCGCTGGCGAGCATGCGCTCTGCCTCGCGCTGCAGCTGCCTGACCCGCTCGCGCGAGATGTCGAGCTCGTCGCCAAGCTCGGCGAGGGTCGCTGGCTCCCGATCGTCGAGGCCGTAGCGCCTCACCAGGACGTAGCGGGCTCGCTCCGGCAGCCGCTCGATGGCCTCTTTCAGGTGGGCCGTCTCTATCTCCCGCATTACCGTGTCCGGGGTGTCAGAGAC
>DASZKL010000284.1:0-6842 GCA_035947015.1 Rubrobacteraceae bacterium | reverse complement strand
GCCTAGTATTGCACCAGATTTGTGCTATAATCCCATTAGGAAGTACGCTACCGGAATGGAGGTGGACGTGGGACGGCTCAAGGAGCTTCGCAGGCTCCGGGCATACAGCCAGCAGGATCTGGCAGACGCCGCTGGAGTTGGGCGCAACACGATCAGCCGCATAGAGCGCGGCGAGACGGGCGCGCACGGCCGCACGCTGCGCCGTTTGGCCGAGGCTCTGCGTGTGGACGTGGCGGAGTTGGTCAAGTCGGAGGAAGGATAGAGATGCCGGCTAAGGGTGACGGGATCACTAAGCGCAAGGACGGCCGCTACATGGCCCGCTATACCGTCCATACCGCAGATGGTCCGAAGCGCAGGACGATCTACGGCAGAAACTACGGCGAGGTCGAGCAGCAGCTCGCCATAGCGCGCGGCGACGCCGCCAGGGGGATCATCTACGACGCAGGCACGACGACCGTGGGGGAGTGGCTGACGGCGTGGCTTACCGATAGTGTGCGGGCCACCGTGCGGCAGAGGACATATGAACGGTACGAGAGCATCGTCCGGGTGCATCTCATCCCTACTCTCGGACGGGTAAAGCTAAGTGTCCTCACACCAGCTCACGTGCGTGGCCTCTACCGGGAGAAGCTGGACGCCGGGCTCGCGCCCCGCAGCGTGCTCCACATCCACCGCACCCTTAGCAAAGCGCTCAAGCAGGCCGTGATGGATGGCCTCATACCCCGCAACACCGCCGCGCCTGTCAAGCCCCCGCGCCCCCGTAGAGAGGAGATACGGCCCCTCGACCGAGGACAGGTGCGTACTCTCTTCGAGGCAGCTCGTGGCGATAGGCTCGAAGCGCTGTACATCGTGGCCGTGACTACCGGGCTCCGGCGCGGCGAGTTGCAGGGCCTAAAGTGGGATGACGTAGACCTCGAAGTCGGAACGCTCCAGGTCCGCCGCACACTCTCCGAGCCAAAGGGCGGCTACATCTTCGAGGCCCCCAAGAGCGGCAAGGGTCGCTCCGTAAGGTGCTCTCAGAGGGCCGTAGAAGCTCTCAGAAGCCACCGCGCGCGTCAGAATGAGGAGAGGCTTAGGGTAGGCGCGCTCTGGCAGGATCAAGGGCTTGTGTTCCCCTCATCCATTGGCACCCCACTGTTGGGTGGCAACCTCAACCGCTCCTTCAAAGCTCTGCTACAGCGTGCCGGATTCCCTCAGACCTTCCGCTTCCATGATCTCCGGCACACGTGCGCCACGCTGCTACTCAGGCAGGGCGTAAACCCCAAGTTCGTGCAGGAGCTTCTAGGCCACGCTGACATAAGCCTGACCCTGAATGTCTACTCGCACGTGCTCCCTGACATGGGTGACACCGCCGCCGGAGCGATGGACGCCGCACTCGGATAGCTCGATGGTGTCAATGTGGTGTCAAAAAGCCCCGGCGCAAACCGGGGCTTTCTCGTTTCCTTGCGTCTTTGCAGGTATTTTGGAAGTGCGCCTGGAAGGATTCGAACCTCCGACTCGCGGTTTAGGAAACCGCTGCTCTATCCCCTGAGCTACAGGCGCACGAGGCGTGATCAGTTTAACCCAGGATCCCCGCATGTACCACCGTCGCTCGAGCCCCTTGTGCCGGCGCTAGCGACGCATGATTAAGCATTGTAGGGTAATGTTCCACAATACAAAACATATTAAAAATATCGGTTCGGACCAGAAATCAGTTGAATGGAGGCGGAGTAGCGCATATGATGCGAAATTGCAGCCGGACGAGAGCGTGGGTTGCAAGTATTTGTAGTTCGCGCTGGCGGGAGAAGTGTAAGCTATAAGTCCTACAATCATAGGATGCAGGCTACCGAAGGAGGAGCCACGGAATCTGAGAATAGGGGTCGGGACCCGATCATCCGGGTAGAGAACGTCTCGGTGGTCTTCGGGCGTCGGGCTCGGCAGGCTCTGGAGATGCGACGCTCGGGGAGCAACAAGGCCGAGGTCGAGAGGGATACGGGATCTACCATCGGGGTCTTCGACGCGAACTTCGACGTGGTGCCGGGTGAGATCTTCGTCGTCATCGGGCTCTCGGGGAGCGGCAAGTCCACACTCTTGCGGGTGATAAACCGCCTCATCGAGCCGACCGAGGGGAAGGTCTACCTCGACGGCGAGTACATCTCCGAGATGCCTGCCAAGCAGCTCAGGGCGGTTCGGCGAAGGAAGATCGGAATGGTCTTCCAGCACTTCGGGCTCTTGCCCAACCGGACAGTCCTGGACAACATCTCGTTCGGGCTCGAGATCGAGGGCGTCTCTGCGGATAAGCGCAGGAAGGCGGCGGAAGAGACGCTGGACATGGTCGGCCTGCAGGGACAGGGCAACAAGCTCATAACGGAGCTCTCTGGAGGCATGAAGCAGCGGGTCGGGCTCGCGCGAGCGCTCGCGACCAAGCAGGAGATACTCCTTATGGACGAGCCCTTCTCCGCGCTTGACCCCCTGATCCGGCGCGACATGCAGAACCTTTTCCTGGATATCCAGGGCGAGGTCAGGCGTACGGTCGTCTTCGTCACCCACGATCTGGACGAGGCCCTCACCCTCGGGCACCGGGTAGCGATAATGAAGGATGGCGAGATCGTGCAGCTCGGCACCCCGGAGCATATCCTGAGGGAGCCGGCCAACGAGTACGTGGAGCGCTTCGTCGAGGACGTGGACTACGCCAAGGTGCGCCAGGCCGAGAGCGTGATGGTCGAGGCGAAGGAGGTCGCGTACATCAACGAGGGTCCCACGGTCGTCCTGCGGCGGATGAGGCAAGCAGGCCTGTCCCACATGTTCGTCGTGGACAGCGAGCGCCGCCTTGTGGGCCTCTGCGAGGCCGAAGAGCTTGCCAGGCTGGCCGAGCGCGAGGAGCGCGAGCTCCGGTCCGCGGTGGACGACGCCCCGAAGGTCGGGCGGAGGACCCCGCTGCGCGAGGTACTGCCGCTCTTCGTAGAAGACGGGGACGCACCCGTGGCGGTCGTGGACGAAGGTGACCAGCTCGAGGGTGTCATCGTGCGCGGCGCGCTCATCGCCGGGCTGACCACGAGCGTAGAGCCGCACGACGAAGGGGGCGAGAGCTTCAGCGGCGTGGGCGCTCGCGAGTCCAGCGAAGTCCGCTCCCACGGCGGGGGAGGGCAGTAGGGATGCTGGCCTTCTTGCAGACGGACGTGATCCCGAAGATACCGCTCGCCGAGTGGACCGAGAGCGGCGTCGATTGGATCACCGAAACTTTCGAATGGTTCTTCGAGCCGCTCGACGCCGCGATCGATGTCGTGGTGGGTTCGTTGGAATTCGTCCTCCTTGCACCCCCCGAACTGCTCATGGTCGGCATCCTAGGTGTGGTTGCCTTTTTCCTGGCGAGCTGGAGGGTGGCGCTGTTCACCGTGTTGGGCCTGTTGTTCGTCATCAGTCTGAATTTGTGGGAGGCGGCGATGCAGACCCTAGCTCTGGTCATGGCGGCGACGGTCATCGCGCTGGTCATAGGGATCCCGATCGGCATAATCGCGGCCAAATCCGGCGCCGTCGAGGCAACCATCCGTCCCGTGCTCGACGTCGCCCAGACGATGCCGGCCTTCGTGTACCTGGTGCCAATCGTCGTCCTGCTGGGGATCGGCGCGGGGCCGGCTCTGATCGCGACGGTCGTCTTTGCCATGCCGCCCGCCGTGAGGCTGACGATGCTTGGCATCCAGCAGGTTCCCAAGGACACCGTGGAGGCTGCGCATGCCTTCGGGGCGACACCCTGGCAGACGCTCTTCAAGGTTGAGCTTCCGCTCTCGCTGAAGACGATTATGGCCGGGGTCAACCAGGTCATCATGCTCTCACTCTCGATGGTGGTCATCTCAGGGCTTGCCGGGGCCGGGGGACTAGGCGAGCCGGTCGTAACGGGCTTGAGCCAGCTCGACGTCGGGATCAGCTTCGTCGGCGGGGTCGGCATTGTGGTCATCGCCATCATGCTGGACCGCATTACTCGCGCTATGGCGGAGAGGAGGGAAAGTAGGAGCATCTCGAAGATCTTTTCGCGTGTAAACAGCTCCAGCACGGACGCGGCAGAGGGAAAGGCGGGGTGAGGATTGCCCGACCGAGCAGTGCCGCGCGTATCCTTGGGGATGGAGGTGCCGCGAAGTGGGGGCACTAATCCGGTAAGGACGCACAGACGTACTTAACCTGTATTGTGCTACTTGTCGTCTAGATAAAGGTGGGAACGAAGAAGATGATCAAGAGGTTGCTGGTGTTGATGTTGGCCGCAGCAGTCGCGGTCGTCGTGGCGGGCTGTGGGGGCGGCGGGGGCGGCTCCGCCGGGTCCGAAAACAAGACCCTCACCGTGGGGGACATCGGATGGACGGAGAGCATCGCCGTCTCGAACCTGACGAAGGTGGCCTTGGAAGGGGAGCTCGGCTACCAAGAGGTAGAGCTGAAGACGCTCGACGTCGGCCTGTTGTTCGAGGGCGTCGCCGGCGGCGACCTCCACGCCTTCATGGACGTGTGGGAACCTAACCACACGCAGCTGCTCTCCGAGGTCGAGAACGACGTGAAGCAGCTGCCCCCCTGGTACGAGGGGCAGACAACCTTCGGCCTAGCGGTCCCCTCCTACATGCAGGGCGTCAACAGCATCGAGGATCTGAACCAGTCCGGGGCCGAGAGGATCATCGGCATTGAGCCAGGCGCCGTGATCTCGGAGAAGATCGAAAAGAACGTGGTCCCCGAGTACAATCTCACCCTCGAGCACGAGCCGTCGAGCACGGCCGCGATGCTTGCAGAGGTGGAGCGACTCTACAAGGACAAGGAGCCCTTCGTGTTCCCGCCCTGGTGTCCGCATCCGATGTGCGGTGAAGTCTCTGGGTGGGAGCCATGGGGTGGTCCCAAAGCTTTGCCAGGGATGTACGACTTCCGCTACCTTGAGGATCCTAAGAACTCCCTGGGCAACCTCGACGAGCCCGCGAAGATCTCCGCCATAGTCAACGAGGATCTCCCCGATGACGACCCCGTGGCCTACGCGTTCATCAACAACCTGAGGCTCAACGAGGCGGAGCTCATCGCGCTGGAGAACGCACAAGCCAAGGAGGGCGAGGTCAAGGGCGCTCAGACGTGGCTCGAGGAAAACCGCGACGTAGTGCAGCCCGCGATCGACGCCGCAAAGCAGGCGCAATAAGCCCGAAATCCTAGGACGATTTTCGTCGCGAGGTCTTGCGGGGGTTTCCCTTCGGGGAGGTTCCCGCAAGACCTCCTGAGAGACGGCGAGGAGTACGGACCTGAAGGTTTGTAGAAGGCTGCTGAACCTGCTGTCCTTTCTGGTGGTTGGAGTGCTGGCCGCGGGCTGCTCCGGGTTGGGCGCGGTCTCGGGGGGGAAGGAGCTCACGCTCGGCTACATAGGGTGGGACGAGAACGTGGCGGTCTCGAGCCTGACGAAGGTCTTGCTCGAAGAGGAACTCGGCTACGAGAAGGTGGAGCTGCAGCTCGCGGACCTTGGGCCGGTCTTCCGGGGCGTCGCCGACGGCGAACTGGATGCCTTCCAGGACGTCTGGATGCCAAACCACAGAGACTACCTGAGGGAAGTCCGGGGCGACGTGGAGCACCTCGATCCCTGGTTCGAGGGAAAGACCGCCTACGGCATCGCCGTGCCCTACTACATGGACGTCAGGAGCCTCTCTGAGCTCGACGGGGCTGGGACGGACATGATCATCGGGATAGAGCCCGGCGCGGCCTTCCACCCCCAGATCGAGAATAAGGTCATCCCAGGGTACGGCCTGGACGTGCAGCTCGTCGAGTCCAGCACGCCCGCGATGCTCTCCGAGCTACGTAAGGCTTATGAGATGCGGGAGCCGATCGTCTTTCTCGGATGGTCGCCGCACTGGATGAACACAAGGTACGACTTCCGCTACCTGGAGGACCCGAGAGACCTCCAGGGCAAGTTCAACGACCCTTCCGAGATCTCCTCCATAGTCCGCGAGGACCTCTCCGAGAACGATCCCGTAGCCTACGAGTTCATCAGGTCCATCTCGCTCAGCAAGGAGCAGGTAAACACGATGGAGTCCGAGATCAACGAGGCCGGAGATCCCGACTCCGGCGTCAGAGCGTGGCTCGAAGACAACCGCAGCGTCGTCAGGCCCTGGATCGACGACGCAAAGCGGGCGCAAGGGGTGTGAAGATCGAGTGAAGGAGCTTGAGAGGTCATGACGAGTAGCGGTGAGAGCGCGAGCCATATCCGCCCCGACATGGTCGAGGAGGCCAGGCGTGTCGCCGAGGAGGCGGATCAGAACGGCCTTCCCCTCAGGCTTCTAGGCGGGGTGGCGATCAAGCTGCGCTCGAAGGACGGCCTCCGTCCCGCCTTCGAGCGCGATTACGCCGACCTCGACTGGATCACGCCCAAAGGTGCCTCGCGGGAGGCGCAGCGTTTCTTCGAATCTTTGGGCTACTCGCCCCAGGTTCGTTTCAACGCGATCCACGGCCGGGAGCGCCTCCTTTTCTTCGACGAGCAGCACGACCGGCAGGTCGACGTCCTCATCGGCGTCTTCAGGATGTGCCACGAGATCCGCTTTGGCGAGCGGCTGACCCTGGAGCCCGTGACGGTTCCGCTGGCTGAGCTGCTGCTGACCAAGCTACAGATCATAGAGCTCAACGAGAAGGACGTGCGCGATGCCCTGGCGTTGCTCTGCGACCATCCTGTCGAGGACGAGGACGGAGACGCCATAAACGGCACGCACGTCGCGCGGCTCTGCGCCAACGATTGGGGCCTGTGGCGCACGTTCACAGCCAACCTCGACTCATTGAACGACCACCTCGGGCGCTACGAGTTGCCAGATGAGGACAAGGGGCGCATCACCGAGCGCATCCAGGAGCTGCAGGCGCGTATCGAG
>DASZKL010000283.1:0-2945 GCA_035947015.1 Rubrobacteraceae bacterium | reverse complement strand
GACCCACATGCGGCGGAGCTTGAGGGTGTTCTTTATCCGCACGAGCCGCGCCGTTTGCGGGGAGACGCCGGCGCACATCACGAGGGCTGCGGCGACGGCCATGCGGTCGTTGGGCATGACCATCGGCGTCTTTACCGGCATGGGCGTTGTTGAGGTCAGGGCGTTGAGGTATGTGGCTGGCCGGTCCATCCTGGAGGCGATGCGCTCCGTAACTACGTCGGCAACGCCGAGCCCGTTGGCGTTGCCGCCGGTCTCGTCGGTGAGAGCTAGGTAGACCAGGCGCTCGACCGCCGGCCCCCCGGAGGCGTAGGGGGTGGGGTAGCGACCCGTCACGTTCGGGTCAGCGCCGTCCCCGCTGATGTTCTTCCCGATCTCGTCCACGATGAGGAGATCTATATCTTCGAAGGGTAACCGCAGGAGGTTGCGCTTGGCTTCCTCCAACAAAGGGGCCTCGCTCTCCTCCAGCTTATCGGCCGGGATCGCGGCCACTTTGTACGGCTCCTCATCAGCGTTTTCGAGGATGGCGAGACCGAAGGCGACCTTCCCCGTCTCGACGGCGACGCGGGCGGCTTCGGGGATGGTCTCGTGGATGTTGCCCCAGCCTGCTGCGTGCACCGAGTGGGCGCCCTTCTGTTTGCCGAGGCCGATGGCGAGCATCTTGGTAGGCCCGCTCTCGACCGCTCCCCGGAAGGCAGTGTGCGGCTTGATCCTGTTGACCACCACGACCGAGTCCGCCTCGTAGGCGTTCCTGTCCATGAAAACCTCGACCCCTGCCGGCGTCTCCCCGATCTTTACGGCCTCCATCGTCGCCCTTACGGGGCACCCCACCCTCTCCTCGCTCACCCCCAGGTGCGCCAGGACCTGCGCCTGACCCTCGGCGGTCGAGGCCCCGTGGCTCCCCATCGCCGGGACGACAAAAGGCTCGGCTCCGGCCTCTTTCAAAGAGCCGACCAGCGCCGCGACCACGTCCCCGATCCTCCCCACCCCGCGGCTTCCGACGCCAATGGCGACCGTACCCACGGGGATCTCCACGGAGCGCAACGCCTCCCCGACCGCAGCCCTTATGTCCGCGAGCGCCTGCGGGGCGTCCACGCGCTGCTCGACGAGAGCCACGAGGGGCGGCTCGACCTCGCCGAGCAGCTCCTCGATCTCCTCGTAAACCGGCTTCTCTGTCTGCACGCCTCACCTCCGTCAGAGACCGTCCGTACGATAGCGGTTGGGGTTCCTAGCCCGGTGAGCCACCCCGTTCGAACCGAGGTAGCCCATCGTTCACGCTCTCCCAGCTGATTTTGTCCTCTAACCACACGTGGTGCGTGGGCGGAAACTCGTTCGGGAGATCCAGGCTCGCTGTGGTCACGTCGATGAAGCCCGGGTCCCCGTCGTGCCGGTAGGTCAGCGACGTCCCGCACTCGTCGCAGAAGGTTCTGCTCACCTCCGCCGACGAGCGGTACTCTGCAGGGTCGCCGGAGGCGAAAGAGAAGCTCTCGAAAGGAAAAGTGAGCCACGCGACAGACTGGGCGCCGGACGCCCTGCGACAGGAGAAGCAGTGGCAGATCGCCGATGCTTGGGGCCTCCCGGCCACCCTGTACCGCACCTTGCTGCAAATGCACCCACCGTCTCGAAGATCCTCGCTCATCCCTTCTCCACGTCCGCTTCCTAGATCATTCTAACAGCGCGCCATAAAGCATGGTTCTCCCCGGTTGATATACTGGCTCGTTGTGATGGGATAGGAGCGAGGGAAGGGGGCCCGTGAGGGTAGCGTTATTCATACCGTGCTACGTTGACCTCATAAATCCCGAGGTAGGCGTGAGCGTGGTACGCATCCTGCGCAAGCTCGGCGTCGGGGTCGTCTACCCCGAGAGACAGACCTGCTGCGGCCAGCCGGCCTTCAACTCCGGGTTCTTCGACGAGGCCCGCACCGTCGCCCGCCACTTCCTCGACGTCTTAGACAGGGAGGGCTGGGACTACGTGGTGTGCCCCTCGGGCTCGTGCACCACGATGGCCTCGCACTACTACCCTTTCCTCTTCAAGGACCTGCCCGAGGAGAGGGAGCGCTCGGAGGCCCTGGGACACCGCGTCAGGGAGTTCTCGGACTTCATGGTGAACGTGCTCGAGGCCAGGGACCTCGACGCCCGGTACGAGGGTAGGGCGGTCTTCCACACCGGCTGCCACCAGCGGCGAGAGCTTGGCCTCATGAGAGAGCCGCTGGAGCTGCTGCGAAACGTCGAGGGCCTGGAGCTACTCGACTGGGACAACGAGGAGCTCTGCTGCGGCTTCGGGGGCACCTTCTCCGTCAAGATGCCCGACATCTCGACGGCGATGGCCGACGAGAAGATAAAGGCCCTCGAAAAGAGCGGGGCGGACACCCTGATCTCGGGCGACTCGAGCTGCCTGATGCACCTCAAGGGGCGCCTCAGGCGCACGGGTCACGACACCCGCGTCTACCACCTGGCCCAGATACTTGACCCCAACGGAAAGGTCGGATAGTCATGGAGACCAGAAAGCCAGCCGACCGGCGCGAGACACAGGATAGACGCCGCGAAGGGATCGTCAGCCGGGTCGAGGGCTTCAACGAGCGCGGCCGCAGGGCTGTGAGGGACAAGGAGCTCCACGACTCGGTAGCGCTCTTCACAGGTAAGGCCGTCGCGGGCCGCAACGCCGTATTGAACGCTCTGCCCGAGGCCCCGGAGCTCAGGGAGAGGGCATACCACATCAAGCAGGAGACGATGGCGAACCTCGACCGCTACCTGGAGCAGATGGCCGACGCCGTCGAGCGGCGGGGCGGCAAGGTTTTCTTCGCCAAGGACGGCGAGGACGTCGTCAGATACGTCGGCGACCTGGCGCGGCGGCGGGGGACGAAGGTGATCACCAAGTCCAAGAGCATGGCGACAGAGGAGATTGAGCTCAACCACCGCCTCGAGGAGGACTACGCGGATCTGGACCTC
>DASZKL010000282.1:0-3470 GCA_035947015.1 Rubrobacteraceae bacterium | reverse complement strand
ATGTCGAAGGCGGCGTCCCGGTCGACCATCGCTGTGTTGCCGAAGCCGGGGAAGCTCCTCGCCTCCTCTACCAGCTCCTCCAACCTGTCTATCAGCACCAGTACGTCCATCCTACAAACCTATCCTTAGCCTACAACCCCTATATATTACCTTCCGAGCCAGAATATATCTCCTTGACGGTCTCCAGTATGCCGTCTGGCACGAGTCCGCGCACGTCGCCCCCGTATGCAGCTATCTCCCGCACCACGCTCGAAGAGAGGAAGCTGTGTTCCGCCGAGGCCATGATGAACACCGTCTCGAGCTCCGGGTACATCTTCCGGTTGAGCTGAGCCTGCTCGAACTCCGACTCGAAATCCGAGACAGCCCTTAGGCCCTTGACGATGACGCGGGCGTTCTGCTCTCTGGCAAAGTCTACGAGGAGCCCTTCCATCACCTCGACCGAGACGTTGTCCAACCCTGCGGTGACCTTCTCTATGAGCCGGGCCCGCTCGGCGGCGGGCAGCCGCGGCTTCTTGCGGAGGTTGCTGCCCACAGCTACGACGACGTGGTCGAATGTGTTCGACGCCCGCCTGATCACGTCGAGGTGCCCCTCGGTCACGGGGTCGAAGCTCCCGGGACAGACCGCCACGATCATTGTGATCTCAGACCGCTCAAGTATCGTCACGAACGTGCCGCCGTAGCGGCGCGTGACCCCTTTCTTGACTCCTGCCCCCTGCGCGTCGCCGCTCTCGATCACGACCCGGCCGCCTGGCGCGAGTAGGGCACCGAGCAGGGACACAATGTCCCTGACCTCTGTCGCCGCGATTCTATATGGCGGATCAGCGAAGATCAAACCGAACAGCCGCCCCTCTGCGAGTAGGCGATCCAGCACTCGCCTGACCTCACCCCTGACGACCTCGGCCCGATCGGCGAAGCCCGTTCTCCGCAGGTTCTCTCGAATCGCCGCGACGGCTCGTCCGTCCCGCTCGACGAACACTGCCCTCTCGCAACCGCGGCTCAGCGCCTCTATGCCAAGAGCGCCGGTCCCCGCGTAGAGGTCGAGGACCTCGCCACCGTCGAAGAACTGCCCCAGAGCGTTGAACACGCTCTCCCGCACGCGGTCGGAGGTAGGTCGCACGTCTCCAGGAGCAGGGGCGAGCCTTATCCCGCCGGCCGATCCGGCGATGATTCTCACGAGGAGGAGTCGTCAGTAGGGTTTAGGGAGTAGAGGAGAATGCGACTCATTATTGCCTAGTCCCTACTCACTCCCTGAACAGCCACTCGAGGTCCGCTCCAAGCAGCTCCTTTATCTCGCGTCGCAGGGGCCGGTGGGCCGGACCCTTGAGCGTGGGATCCTTGGCAACGAGAGCGAACGCTTCGCGTCGCGCCTCAACCAGGATATCTATGTCCCGCAAGAGTTTGGCTACCTTCAGGTCCGGTATCCCGCTCTGTCGGCTCCCAAAGAGGGTCCCCTCGCCCCGGATAGACAAGTCCACCTCGGAGAGCTTGAAGCCGTCCTGATACCTAGCGAGTGCCTCGAGGCGACGCTCGGAGTCCTCCGTTCTCGGGCCGGCGACGAGAAAACACAGCGGGGAGTGGAGCCCCCTGCAGACCCGGCCCCGGAGCTGGTGGAGTTGCGAGAGGCCGAAGCGCTCCGAGCCCTCGATGACGATCGCGCTCGCGTTCGGCACGTCGACCCCGACCTCGACCACAACCGTGGCTACGAGCACCTCGGTCTCCCCCGCCCTGAAGGAGGCCATGACCCCACGTTTGTTGGCAGCCTTCATCCGACCGTGCAGGAGCCCGACCCGTCTGTCGGGGAAGATCTCACCTGCGAGCTCCTCGTACAGCTCCTCTGCAGCCCGCACGTCCTCGAGGGCCTCTGACTCCTCGACGAGCGGGCAGATCACGTACGCTTGCCGCCCCTTCTCGAGTTCCTCCCTCACGGCCTCGTAGGCCGCGTCACGCTCTGCCAGATCCACGATTCGGGTATCTACCGGCTTGCGTCCAGGTGGTAACTCGTCGATGATCGAGACCTCCAGATCCCCATAGAGCGTCAGCGAGAGCGTACGAGGAATTGGGGTTGCGGTCATGATCAGGGTGTCGGGGGTACCGCCCTTCTCCCTTATCGTCGTCCGCTGGCTCACGCCGAAGCGATGCTGCTCGTCCACGACGACGAGCGAGAGGTCCCTGAACTCTACGCCCCGCTGTATGAGGGCGTGAGTCCCGATGACGACGTGCGCATCACCGTTCTCGATCCTCTCGAGCGCCGCGCGCCTTTCGGCAGGACTTTGGGACCCGGTGAGGAGCACGACGTTGACGGGGAGATCGGAGAGGGCGCCCGCCATGGACAGAAAGTGCTGCTCGGCAAGGACCTCTGTCGGAGCCATTATCGCCCCCTGTCCGCCGGACTCGACGGCGGCGAGGAGCGCGGCGACGGCGACGGCCGTCTTGCCGCTACCAACGTCCCCCTGCAACAGGCGGCGCATCGGTCTCTCCGAGCGCATGTCTGCGAGGACCTCCCCGATCACCCGCTCCTGGGCCGCGGTGAGCTCGAACGGCAATCCCTTCAAGTATGGGTTGAGGAGGCTCCCGTCGCCCCGGTGGCTGCGGCCGAGTTCGCTCCTCTCAAGCCGTGCTTTGCGGACAGCGAGGCCGGTCTGTATGAGGAAGAGTTCGTGGAAGACCAGCCTGCGCATGGCAGCCTTCAGCCGCGCGCGGTCGGTCGGGAAGTGCACTTCATGGACGGCGTCGTACCAGTTGGCGAGCCCCACGCGAGCAAGCAAGTCGGCCGGCAGTGGATCCAGGACGTGCCCCGCTGCGTCGAGGGCGCGGTGGATGAGGGTCCGCATCCTCCTCGTCTGTATTCCCTTGTTGACCGGGTAGACAGGTACGAACCGCCCCGCGTGGGGGCCGTGGTCTCCGCCGTCAGCATCCTCGATCACCTCGAGGCTCCTGGCTACCAGCTGGATGCCGTAGCGGCGTTGCACCTCGCCCGAGGCGACTACCCGCGTGTCGGGCAGAAGCTGATTGAGGAGCCAACTTCTCCCCCAGACCGTCGCTGGGAGATAGCCTGTGCCATCGTAGAGCTGGGCGGAGAAGCCGGGCGCGCGTCCGCGCACGGGCTTGCCGACCGGCCGGGTGCTAACCACCCGGGCTAACACGGTGGCCTTCTCCCCCACGCGCAGCTCGGAGATCCTCTTCACGTTCGAGAGGTCCTCGTGGCGCGAGGGATAGTGGGAGACCATGTCCGCAAGGGAGGATACGCCGAGGTCCTTGAGGGCCGCCTCGATCCGCGGACCTACGCCGGGTAACTCGGTCACAGGGCGCGAGCGAAGGTCGGTGAGGGTCGTCCGATCGGGGATCCGGGTACCCGCCGGTCCGGGCTCGGCGCTAGAGGTAGGCCACGCCATACGCCCCCGGACCGACGTGGGAACCGACGACCCCGCCTATCTCGGTCACGAGCTTCTCCTCCACCCCGAGCCACTCCG
>DASZKL010000281.1:0-1504 GCA_035947015.1 Rubrobacteraceae bacterium | reverse complement strand
GACCTTCGTGCGGATGGCGCGGCGCTTCTGGCCCGTGACCTCCATCGCGTAGGCGACGTTCTCGGCGGCGGTCTTGTTCGGGAGCAGCTTGAAGTCCTGGAAGACGCACCCGATGTCGCGCCGGTGGCGGGGTATCTTTCGCCGGGGCACAGAGGAGAGCCTCGTGCCGTTCACGTAGATGGCCCCCGCCGAGGGCTCTATCTCCTTCAGGAGCAGGCGCACCATCGTGGACTTGCCGGAGCCGCTAGCCCCGACCAGGAAGACGAACTCGCCGGGATCTATCTCCAGGTTCACCTGCTCCAGCGCGACGGTGTCCTTACCATAGACCTTCGTGACGTTATCGAATCGGATCATTACCTCTCCAGATGTGGCCCGCCGGACGTATCATCGGCCGCATGCCATTGTCCGAGATTCCCCTCCAGGGACTCCACCGGCAGAAGATAACAACAACGGCGGGCGTTATCAACCGACCGGGATGTTCTGTATCTCGCCAGAGAGGGTCAGGCTATCTTTTCGGACCTTCACACCTGAGACCTCCACGCCGAACGGCAGTCCACTCGACGCGAACGGCAACCCACTTGCCGGGTACGCAAAGCCTGTCACTGCGAGCACCTGCTCTGCCGTGACCAACTCGGGTGCCTCCTCGACCTGCTGCGGCTCGAAGATTAGCAGCTCGTCTCGCAGGAACAGGCGCCCCCGCACAGAGGTCGGCGACCCGAAGCCGAGCGCCAAACTCAGAACCACTTGGCCCTCCTCGAATTCGATGTCTGACACGGGCACCCCCGATCCGGCCTGCGCGAGGCGCAAGGCGCTCTCCTCCGAGAGTTCGACGTGCAGCGTCCCTGAGGGCGGCTGTGCGGTGCTCAACACACCGCTCGTCACGCTCTCCACCAGGTTCACATCGACCGGATCGAGTTCCATAACGACCTTCTTGGTCTCCACACCGCCGAACGCGAGCTCCTCTATCGAGACGAGGGCCTTCGAGAAGTTCCCAGCGTACATCACCGGCGCAGGACTGCTCTCGATCTCGACCTCCGGTGTCTCGCGCAGCCCGAGCTGGTCCTTGAGGATTCGTGCGACCGCCGATTCCAGTAGCGCTGGCAGGATGGTGAAGGGGGCGAGCACGATGAGAACCAGCACCAACAGTGCGAATAGAGTCTTCCTGGACACGGCGCTAGGCTGCCGCCCGGACCTTCAGGTAGGCGTAGATAAAGGCGTCGAGGTCGCCGTCGAGGACGCGGTCCACGTTCGCTGTCTCCTCGCCGGTGCGGTGGTCCTTGACGAGCTTGTAGGGGTGGAGGACGTAGGACCGGATCTGGGATCCCCACTCAATATCTGCCTTCTCGCCACTCTGGGCGGCGATCTCCCGCTCCCGCTTCTCGCGCTCGAGCTCGAAGAGGCGGGCCCTCAAGACCCGCATCGCGACCTCGCGGTTCTGGTGCTGGCTCCGCTCGTTCTGGCACTGCACCACGATGCCGGTCGGCAGGTGCGTGATCCTGACCGC
>DASZKL010000280.1:0-3689 GCA_035947015.1 Rubrobacteraceae bacterium | reverse complement strand
AGCCGCTCCGAGGAGCGCCAGGACTATTGTGACTAGCAGGTAGAGCAGGGCGACCAAGAGCCCATGCTTTACCCCCGAGCGGCTCGCCATGCGCCCGGCGGCGTAGCCCCCGATCAAGAAAGCCAGAAGGAGCGTTATCAGGAGCCCGATCAGGCCCGCGGTCCCACCCTCCGCAGCCGATCCGGTCGCGCTGCCCGTACCGAGGATGGCACCTACAATGGCACCGACTATGCCGCTCAGGATCAAGCCTGCCCCCAGAGCCGTGAGCAGGCCCAGGATCACGCTTACCCAGCTCGTGCCCCTGTCGGCGTACGCCGCTTCGCGACCCGTGTATGACTCCTCCGGTCTGCGGCTCTCAGTCATGACACCTCGCTCCCTTCTTAGGGTGCACCGTTCTACAATCCCGGCTCTTCGCCCACGCTAACCCCTGCCTTGCGTTGGACGCTCCATGAATCCCGGTTCTATGACATTCGCAGGGCGTAGGTCTCGTCTTCTCCTCCCATGGAACGGTTACATCGTTGTACCGCAACCAGAAGAGGTCCAAGCATCTTATCGAGCGTGCCGACGAAAAATGGCCCGAAATATGTATCGAGGCACACAGGGAACTCGTCTCTTGCCGAATCTCTCGGCTCGGGGGGCTAACACCGTATCGAGGCGGAAGAATGCAGGTCGTCGCTGCCGATCTAAGTGCAGGGGTGATGAATCTGACCTCCTCCGGTGTCATCATGTCCTGGGTGTAGATAGCTGACCGCTCGGTGGGCGAGCGGAAAGGGGGTGGCGTGTTCGCGAGGATAACAACGTACGAAGGTCGCACCGAGCGCCTAGACGAGTTTCGCCAAGCCATGGTAGATCACGTCATGCCTGCGCTCAGGCGGCTGCCCGGTTTCCAGGGGATACTTTTCCTCGCCGACCACCAGAGCGGCAAGCTGCTGGCGGTCGCCCTTTGGGAGACGGAGGAGTCCATGAGCGCCAGCGAGGACTCGGCGTACTGGTTCCGCGCATATGGCGCGGAGACCGCTAACGAGAGGATAACGGGCGTAGAGCGGTACGAGGTAATCTTATCGGAGCTGAAGGGGGCACAGCCCTGATCAATTGCTCCCTGATGACTGCGCCCTCGGCGTAGCACTATCGGCGGGATTCGTCTGAGTCCCCGTCTCTACTCAGGGCAGCATCCGGGCGCAACCAGAGCGAGACGTGCGCGGGTTGCATCGTCTCCTGGATCGCTGCCAAGACTTCGTAGCTCAAGGCTTCCAGGTCCGTCTCATCCCTCAGCTTGGCGGAGAAGGCTTCGAGGGTGTGTCTGGCATCGTACTTCCTGCGGTAGAAGCTGCGGTCAACCAAATGCTGGATGCGGCGTCTAAGCGGCTCGAATAGGGCGGCTATCGCCAGGGTCGAGGCCACGATCCCGAGCTGGGACTCCTGGCCGATAATTGCGCGAAAGAGCATCTGGAAGAGGATGATGCTTCCGACGTACACCACCACCAGTACGGTTGTTAGAGAGCTGTAGACGAGGGTACGGTTTATGAGGACGTCTATGTTGTAGAGCCTGTAGCGCAAGATCGCTATGCTCATCGCGACAGGCAAGCCCACAACACCGATTAGTACCATGACGGAGCTGATCCACGCCAACCAGGGAATATCGATGGTCTCGAAGACCACGTACGCGAGGATGGCGCTTACGGCAAGCACCACTACGGCGTAGGCGAACCACTTGACCTGCTGCCGCTCCACGCCCTTGGAGTGGCGCAGCCGCACCACCAGCGACGACATCGCCACGAGCGCCAGGGTATACAAGACCGTCTCCACCGGGTTGACGACATCAGTTGCGACCTCGATCCCGATGGGGTGATTGGTGAAGTCGAACCCAGCAGCCGTCTCCGGCCATAAGGCCACCGCGACTGTACCCACCACAAGCACCGCGGCGACGAGCCACGCAAAGGGGCGCCAGCGGGCCGAAGGCGGCCGACCGTTGGGGAACAGCAGCGCCAGGTACACGAATAGGCCAATGTGCGAAACCCACAGCCAGGAGGAGACCCACGCCAACGCCTCGCCCCCCGGCAATCTGCCCATCGGCGTTCCGGGTTCCGCCAGCAGCGTGACGATGGCGAACTCGGCGACGAAGACGCGCATCCCCGCAATGAGTCCTATGGCACAGAAGAGCCAGCCTATGGAATTGTGGGCAGGGAAGCGGGGGGCGAGCACCGCCCCAACGGTCGAGAAGCTCACCGCTATCACGGTGTTTACGAACCAGAAGTCGAAGACGGGCGCCCCAGCGTAGACGGGCGCCCCCGCGGGGGATCGGCTTACGACCAGGAAGAGGATGCCTAGCACCGTGAGCATCAGCGAGACCGAGCACATGTACCAGGCGAGCCAGGTGTCCCGACGCCGATCCGGCATGGTAGCAGGGGCCTTGCTCACAACGGCTCTCCGCGTTCGATCTCCCGGCTGTGAGTATTATCTACCATCATCGCGGCTCTGTCCGGTCGTATCGTACACCGCCACCGACCCACGATCGTCCCGAGAAGTGTTACGAAGCCCGAATGCCCAAAGAAAATCGCGGATCGTCAGCGAGACTCATACGTGCACGCGGCAGATTAGAGATTCTACCCCGACTGCGCGCTGTTGTTAGCTCCGGGCTCTGGATAACGTAGGTATGGGCTCAGCCAAGCCAGATCAACGTCGAGGTCTTTCTTCGGTGCGCTCTCTGCGTACTCTGAGACGACCCTCCGTAGGGACAGGCCCATGTCGCTGACGAGGTACGAACTCGGGGCCTCTTCACGTCCCTCAAGATTGAGCCTGGATCGGAGCGTCGCCGGCGACGTTATCGGTCAAAACGATCTATCCGTGCTCTACTGTTGGCTGGTGGGAGAGAACAACGACGCCTGAGCTGAGGGTCTCTGTCCCTACGAGTCTCAGAACCTTCGTATCCCTCCCATCCTCGAAGAGACGCTTTCCGTTCCCGACGACAACAGGAAAGTCCATGAGCCGGTACTCGTCGACGAGGTCGTGTCGCATCAGCGTGTTCACGAGATCGCCGCTCCCGAAGACTAGGATCTCCTTGCCTGGCTCTTGCTTCAACCTGGTTATTTCCTCCGCGACGTTCCCCTTGATCAGGGTCGAGTTGTTCCACTCGAGGGGCTCTTCGAGGGTCGTGGAAACGACGTACTTGGGGTAGCCGTTCATCATGTCGGCGAACTCCCCCGCCTCCTCGGTCATATGAGGCCAGGCAGCCGCGAAACCTTCGTAGGTCACCCTCCCCAGCAGAAGGGCGTCGCCTGCAGCCAGATCGTCAAACTTGAACTTCTCCTGTTCTGCGCTCGAGAATTGGAAGGTCCAGCTTGGGTCCTCGATCACGCCGTTCAGCGTCACGAACTCCGATACGACTACCTTTCACATAGAGATCTCCTTGGTTCAACCCTGCACCTTACCCCGCCTCCCTATCAGGTGCCTTCGCCAGCGAAGAACTCCTCCAGTACGGGAGCGAGGATCTCTGGGGCTACGTTGTGATCCTGACCTTCGAGGGTTCGGCGCCGCGCATCGGGGATTATGTCCGCGAGCGCCTGCGCAGTCTCGCTCATGAACGGGAAGCTTGCCCCGCCGACGATCACTAGCGTTGGCACCGCGACGATCGCGGCTCGCCCTGTGGGCAACGAGTAGTCGCCCATGACGGTGGCGTCGTAGGCGAGCGT
>DASZKL010000279.1:0-5211 GCA_035947015.1 Rubrobacteraceae bacterium | reverse complement strand
TACGTCATATAGGGCGAGGGGTTGACCGTGCGCAAGCCCCTGTACAAGAGGAGCGGGTCGAGGTCGCCTATCTCCGCCTGGAACCGCTGCGAAGGTACGATCTGGAACGCGTCCCCGGCCCGGATGTACTCCTTCGCCTTCTCAACGGCCTCCTCGTAGCGGCTCCTGGTGAAGTTGGAAGAGACCTCGAAGTCCCATTCTCCGGAGGAGAGCACCCGACGCCCGAGCGGGGACGAGAGCCTATCCGCGACCCTCCTGACGTCGTCAGCCGCCCTGCGGTAGGCCGCCGCGAACCCCTCGCCCTCGACGTCCCGCAACCTACCCGCATCTACCAGTGAGATCACGAGCACCTTGTGCCTGAGATGGTCGAAGACGACCATCGTGCCGGTTACGGCGAAGCACGCCTCGGGGACGGTCAGGTCATCCGGCGGGGCGTCCGGCAGCCTCTCCAGGTACCGGACGGCGTCGTAGGAGAAGTATCCCACCGCCCCGCCGACGAAGGCTGGCAGGTTCGGCAGCGGAGCCACGCTCTTCTCTCCCACGATCTCTGCGAGACCCCGGAACGGGTCACGTGCGGGTATCTCCCGCACACCGTCGGCGTCGACTATGGTGTAGAGCCCGTCGCGATACGAGAGCGTGCGCTTGGGGTCGAAGCCGAGAAAGGAGTAGCGGCCGAAGCGCTCTGCGGCCTCTGCGCTCTCCAGGAGGAAGACGTTCTCTTCGCCGGCGAACTTGAGGACGGCGGAGATGGGCGTCTCGAGATCCCCGATAAACTCGGCGTAGAGCGGCACGACGTCGTGCTCGCGGGCGAGCTCGCGGGCCTCGCCGAGCGATGGCGTCAGGTTGAGCCTAGTGGTCGAGATCACGGAGTACTTTGGCCACCTTCCCCACGCCCCTCCTGGGGCGAGTAGTAGACGAGGCCCACGCTACACGTAGGGCACCCTGGCAGCCCGGCACTCGTCGGCGAGGCGGGCGTGCAGGGACCCCGTAGCGGGGAGCAGCACCGAGCCCTGATCCCCGGCGCCGACGACCATCGAGCCGTCCCGGCCCTTCCAGTGGCGGTGGACGGTGTAGGCCGCGAGTGTCCCTTCGACGAGGCTCAGGATCCGATCCAGCTCCGCGTGGGAGAGATCCGCCGACACTTCGAGCTTGGAGACATCCAGGTTCTCGGGCGAGTGGAGGTCGGACGAGAGGTTTCCCGTCCTGAGGCGCAGCCCCGGCGTTTCCCAGAGAACCTCGATCGCACCCCTGAGCGCCGCTGCCCGCACCTCCTTGTTACCCTTGCGAAACTTGGGCTCCTCCATCCCCCGCAGCCTTCTCTCCGGGTCGCCGTCCTTCCCGCCGGCGCGTTCGAAGGAGAGGATCTTGAGCGTCGCCGCGGAGTCCACCTCGACCACGACCCACTGCCCCCTCCGCCGCGGGAAAGGGTAATCCGTGTACTCGACCCCGACCCTCTCCAGCGCCGCAAGGACCTCCTCGGAGTAGGGCTCGCCGCCGAACATCTTGCGGCTCGCCGAGTAGGCCGGAAGGGCGACCTTGGAGAGGATGCGCTCGATCTTTCGGGTCCCCCTTTCGTTGGGGACGGCCAGCGGGGAGTCCACGCCTACTATGACCCCTCGCCGCTCGCTGGCGTAGCCCTCTATCGCCCCGGCTAACTCCTCAGCGCTCCCTGCGAACGAGTTGGCGATGATGCTCCCCCGCTCGTCCATCACTACCAGGCACGAGACCCGCTCCCGCGCCTCTCCCGGCCTCCACGCCAGCGCGCAGCCCACGAACCTCACGTCTTCGCCCCCGCCACCACTCCCGCGACCTCCTCACAGACTTCTTCACATACCGCCGCGTCGGCGTGCTCGACCATCACCCGCACCACCGGCTCGGTCCCGCTCGGCCTGAGAAGGATGCGTCCCTCCTCGCCGAGCCTAGTCTCGGCCTCAGAGACGGCCCGACCGATGGTCTCCGAGGCGGATATCTCCTCGGCGGACGCCCTGTCGGGGACCGTTACGTTGATGAGCCTTTGCGGGTAGACCTCCATGACCTGTGCCAGCTCCGAGAGGGGCTTGCCGCTCCGGGACATCGTGTCCAGGAGCGCTAGCGCCGTGACGAGGCCATCCCCAGTCGTGACGTACTCCGAGAGGATCACGTGCCCCGACTGCTCTCCCCCGAGCGAGGCACCACGCTCGCGCATGGTCTGTGCGACGTGCCTGTCTCCTACGGGTGTCACCTCGCAGGGTATGCCCAATGAGTCCATCGCCTTGAAGAAGCCGAGATTGCTCATAACCGTGACCACGACCCCGCCAGCCAGGGCGTCACGCTCCTTGAGGTCCCTGGCGAGGATGGCGATGATCCTGTCCCCGTCCACGACGCCACCCCTCTCATCCACCGCGAGAACCCTATCCGCATCCCCGTCGAAGGCGAAGGCCACGTCGTGTCCCGAGGCATCCAGCCGCTCGACGTGTGTAGAGCCACGCCCCTCGTTAATGTTGGTCCCCGTGGGCTCGTCCCCGACGACCGTGAGCTCGGCGCCGAGCTCCCCCAAGGCCAGCGGCGCGGCCTCGTACGCCGCTCCGTTCGCGCAGTCGAGGAGCACCTTCATGTTCTCGACGCGCGGGCGCAGCCGCCCGAGGATTCCTTCGACGTAGAGCCGCGTCGAATCTGTCAGCGCCTCCACGGCCCCGACGCCGCTGCCGGTGGGGCGCTCGGGGTGCGGGTCTTCAATCAGCGACTCGATCTCTCGCTCCTCTTCGGCTGAGAGCTTCCGGCCCTCTGCGGAGAAGAACTTGATGCCGTTGTCCGGATAAGGGTTGTGCGAGGCGCTGACGACCCCGGCGGCGGCGGCCTCAAGACGCGGGGCGAGCGCGGCGACGCCCGGCGTGGGCAGGATGCCGAGATCTATCACCCTCGCGCCGCCGCTCGCTGCGCCCGCGGCGAGTGAGAACGAGAGCATCCCACCCGAGAGGCGCGTGTCGCGGCCTACAAGGAGCGGCCCGCCAAAGTGCCTGGCGACGGCGAGGCCGAGCCTGAGGGCGTCCTCTGGGGTCAAGCCCTCGTTGGCGACCCCGCGCACCCCGTCGGTGCCGAAGGAGATCGTCAATTTTCTCGGGAGTGGGGAGTGAGAAGCAAGGAGGAGAGAGCACGACCCTCTACTCCCGATTCCCGACTCCCTGACGAAGCCATCGTGGGCAAATGGATGGCTGGGCTTTTTAACGCTTGGAGAACTGGGGGCGCTTGCGGGCCTTCTTGAGGCCGTACTTCTTGCGCTCGACGGCCCTGGCGTCGCGGGTGAGCAGCCCGGCACCCTTCAGC
Source organism: Rubrobacteraceae bacterium (assembly GCA_035947015.1). Taxonomy (GTDB): domain Bacteria; phylum Actinomycetota; class Rubrobacteria; order Rubrobacterales; family Rubrobacteraceae; genus JALYGY01. The sequence continues at coordinate 1,908 of DASZKL010000279.1, read as the reverse complement.
TCGCCTCTGGCCTCGGGCGACTCATCGGCGAGCGCCCGCGCTATGCCGTGCCGCAAGGCGTCGGCCTGACCCGTGGGGCCACCGCCCTCGATCTTGGCCAGCACGTCGTAGCGATTCGCCGCCCCCAGCAGTTCCAGAGGGGCGCGCACGGCCGCCCGGTAGGCCGGGCGGGTGAAGTACACCTCGAAGTCGCGGCCGTTCACCGTGATCTTGCCGTCACCCGGCAGCAACCTCACGCGCGCAACTGCGGTCTTGCGTCTACCCGTTCCTCTATACAGAGCCTCTGCCATGCTCACTTCACCTCGTATCGCTGCGGATTCTGAGCGGCGTGCGGATGCTCAGGCCCCGCGTAGATCTTCAACTTCCTCAATTGCTGGCGGGCTAGACGGGTCTTCGGCATCATCCCGTAGACCGCCTTGCGCACAATCTCCTCGGGGCGGCGCTCGAGCATCCGAGCGTAGCTCGTCTCCTTCATGCCACCAGGATACCCCGAGTGCCGCCTGTACACCTTCTGCTCGGCCTTCTTGCCCGTGATTATCACCTTCTCGGCGTTCACAACGACCACGAAGTCTCCCACGTCAACGTGGGGCGTGTACTGCGGCTTGTTCTTGCCACGCAGGATACGCGCGATCTCCGCCGCGAGGCGCCCGAGGGTCTTCCCCTCGGCGTCTATGACGTACCACTTCCGTTCGACCTCCAAGGGCCGCGCCATGTAACTCTTCACTAGTCCTCCGGAGTTCTTACCAGCTCAAAGGGGTAGTAGCAAACCGTAAGATAGTAGCATACATCCCCGAAAGTAACAGCCCTCAGAGGTTCCGAACGCGCGCGATGGCGAGGCCGTCCACGCGCTCCCGGATCAGGGGCAGAACGATGGCCGAGAGGCGTGGGTCTTTTGCCAGCCTCTCGTTGAACTCGTTGATGGCCCTGGTGGCATTGTCCTGTGGGTTTATGATTGTCCCGCCCCATATGGTGTTGTCCCCAAGGATCAAAGATCCGGGCCACGTGAGCCTCATTGCCCACTCCAGATACTCGGGATAGCCCTCCTTGTCGGCGTCTATGAAGACGACGTCGAATGGCCCTTCCCCGTTATCTGCGATTCTCGCCAGGGCCTCGCTGGCGTCGCCGACCCGGATCTCGACCCTCTCGCCGAGGCCTGCGCGTTCGACGTTCTGGCGGGCTACCTCGGCGTGACGCTCGTCTAGCTCCAGCGAGATCAGGACCCCGTCCTCTGCCATGCCGCGCGCGAGGTTTATGGCGCTGTAGCCGCCTAGAGTTCCTATCTCGAGGACGCGGCTGGCGCCCACCATCTCTGCCAGCAACTGCAATAGCTTCCCCTCGTTCGGCGAGACCTGTATCTCGGGCAGCCCGGCGCGCTGCGACTCTCGCACCGTTGCCTCCAGCGCCTCGTCCTGCGGGGCGAAGAGGCCCTCGACGTATGCGTTTATCTCGCCGAGAAGCTTCCCCATGTCGTCAGTCTGCGTCACGTCCGCCTCCTTAGAAGTCAAGGTTTTCGTATTCTACGCCCACGAGCGTGAGGCCCTTACCGGCGAGTGCGGGTCCGGCCTCGCTTCGCTCCCTGCCGGAGAGCAGCCGCCCGAAGGATGCAATCTCGCGCCTCCCATCAGCCACTTCCATCATCGTGCCGACCAGCGTGCGGACCATACCGTACAGAAAGGAGTCGGCTGCTATTTCGTAGACTAGCAGGTCGCCCCGCCGCTCCCAGGATGACTCCCTCACTATCCTCTGGAAGCGGACGTGGTAGGTGCGGGAAGGGGTGAAGGCTCTGAAGTCGTGGGTTCCCCTGACGAGCTTTGCAGCTTCGCGCAGGAGGTCGAAGTCCAGCCCCCTGGCTACGTAGATCGCCCGCCGCCGCTCGAGCGGGGAACGGACGGGGTCGTTGACGATCCG
>DASZKL010000278.1:0-3022 GCA_035947015.1 Rubrobacteraceae bacterium | reverse complement strand
GCTTGACACCCCAGCCGAGGCTGGAGCCCGCGCCGAGGCGCGGTTGCGGAAAGAGTTGATCATCTGGCTCATTACGGTGCGCTCCGACGGCCAGCCGCAGTCGGTGCCCGTCTGGATTCTCTGGGACGGCGAGACGTTTCTCATCTACTCCCAGCCGGGCCGTCAGAAGTTGAAGAACATCGGCAGCAACCCACGGGTCGGTCTGCACCTCAACTCCAACACGCGTGGTGGCGACGTGGTGCGCGTCGAGGGTACGGCCGAGGTAGTCCAGGACGTCCCGCCGGCCGACGAGGTCGGCGAGTGCGTGGAGAAGTATCGGGAGCGCATCACCCGGATAGGCTTCGATCCCGCTGGATTCGCGCTGACCTACTCCGTGGCGCTCCTGGTGAAGCCCGACCGCTGGCATGTCTGGTAGAGAGAGCCCGACGCCGGATTCTGTGGCGAGCGACGTGTGATCACCCTAGCACTCACCGGCGACGTGATGCTCGGTCGCGGGGTCAACGAGAAGCTCCACGCCGTGCGTCCGGAGGAACCGTGGGGCGACGTGTTACCGCTGCTCGAGTCCGCCGACCTGCGCATCATCAACCTGGAGTGCGCCATCACCGAGCACAAGCGGCCGTGGTCGCGCACGCCCAAGGTCTTCCACTTCCGCGCAGACCCTCTGGCCGTCGAGGTCCTAATGGCCGCCAGCGTGGACGCCTGCTCCCTAGCGAACAACCACACGCTCGACTTCGAGGAAAGGGGGCTGCTGGATACCTTGAGGCACCTTGAGGCCGCGGGCATCAGGTGCGCAGGGGCTGGCCGCAACCTGGAGGAGGCAGCGCGGCCCGTTCTCCTCGAGGGGGGGGTGGGGATCGTGGCCTTCACGGACAACGAGCCCCCGTTCGCGGCGCGCCAAGACAGACCGGGTACTAACTATCTGCCGGTCTCCACCGCGCCGGAGGTCCTGCACCAGGTCGAGGAGGCCATCGAAGCCGCGCGCGATAGGGGAGCGAAGACCGTCGTTCTCTCCAACCACTGGGGGCCGAACATGGTGGAGCGGCCTAGAGAGACATTCCGCCGGTTCGCCCGCGCCGCGATAGATAGAGGTGTGGACGTGTATTTCGGACACAGCGCGCACGTCTTCCAGGGGGTGGAGATCTACCGCGGCAAGCCGATCCTGTACGACACCGGCGACTTCATAGACGATTACGCCGTCGACCCGCGCCTGCGCAACGACCGCTCCTTCCTGTTTCGCGTTTCCTTGGAGGGTGGAGACCTAGGGCGCCTCGAGCTCTTCCCGGTCTCCCTACCCTACTCCCGGGTGGAGTTGGCCCGTGGTACCGAGCGGGAGGCCATCCTCGACCGCATGTTGGATCTCTCCGCCGAGATGGGCACGACCTTCGACCGCCGCGAAGACCGGCTTGTGCTCGAGCCGGCTTAGTGCTTCTACGGCCACGACCTTTGCTAAACTCGGCTTCGTGAATCCTTTGGTGAGCCAGTACGCGATGAGCCTCCTGGAGGCCGGCGTGGCCGGAACCAACACCTCGCACGGGGCCGAGAACAACCTCTACAAGATAGAGCTGCTCCTCGAGGGCGACGCCGAGCACACCTTCGGTATGGAGAAGCAGCTCGAGGGGGCGACCTTCGAGGAGGCATACGAGGCAGTGACCTCCTACACCGGTCATCCCCCGGACAAGGAAGAGACCGGTGGCAGGGGGTGCATAGATCCGGCGCGCACCGCCGCGGGGCTCATGGAGGCCGGCGAGCGCGTCCGGGCAGTCGCCGAGACGGGAGGAAGCTTTGTCTTCGCCACAGGGCACCCCGGCGCGCTGCTCTTCTACTACCTCGAGCTCGCCCGGTGGGTCGAGGATCTCGGCGGGAGAGCCCTCACGACGAAGAGGATGGGGCGCTACAAGAAGCGGGGCGTGCCTCTGGACTGGGTCGGCCCTGTGGGCGCTCTTGGCGACGGGGCGAGCCTGCGGCACACGCACAGCGCTCAGCCCATGCGAGACGTCCTCGAGGAACTCGGCGTTGTCGATCTGGTTGTCGCCGACCACGGCTTCTCTGGAGCGGCTATCGCCGCGAGCATACCGACGGTGGCGATCATGGACACCAACGACCCGGCCCTGGCGGTGGTGGCCAGGCGAGGCGCGGACCTGACTGTCGTGCCCATGGACGACAACCGGCCGCAGAACTCCTACGCCGCCGCCCTCGAGGTAGTGAAGGGAGCCCCCTGAGCTGATCTCGCGCCCGACGCCGCGCTACGTCTGCGTCACAGCGATCTCTCGCTCCCACATGTCACAACGGGCCCCGCTCGTTCGTCCCTTATGTGTAGAGGTTAAAGACAACTCAGATGGTGAGAGCGGACGGACAACGTAGCGATGGGAACGCGCAGGGGTCGGACGAGGTCTTCGACAGGTATCGTCCGCTCCTCTTCTCCATAGCCTACCGGATGCTTGGCAGCGTCATGGACGCCGAGGACGTCGTCCAGGAGGCTTATCTGCGCTGGCGGCGCTCTTCTTGGCAAGAAGAGGAGATACGCTCGCCGAAGTCTTACCTCTCGGCCGTTGTTACCCGCCTCTGCATAGACCAGCTACACACGGCCAGGGCGAGCCGCGAGGAATACGTGGGTCCTTGGTTGCCAGAACCGCTGCCGACCGACGCGGCCGTGACCGACGCGGCCGTACTCGACGAGTCGCTCTCGATGGCCTTCCTCGTTCTGCTCGAGAGCCTCAACCCCACGGAGCGGGCTGTCTTCCTCCTGCGAGAGGTCTTCGACTACGACTACCGTGAGATCTCACAGCTCATAGGCAAGAGCGAGGAGAACTGTCGCCAGATAGCATACAGGGCGCGGCAGTCAGTGGCGGCTCGGCGCCCGCGCTTCGCGAGCACACCGGATCAGGAGGAGCGTCTGATGGGACGTTTCCTCGAGGCCTGCTTCGGCGGCGACATGGACGGCCTGCTCGCGCTGCTCTCCGAGGACGTCACCCTCTGGTCGGACGGCGGCGGTAAGACCCGTGCGGCGCTCAACCCGATCCAC
>DASZKL010000277.1:0-34855 GCA_035947015.1 Rubrobacteraceae bacterium | reverse complement strand
GGAGGCCTCGGAGGTCGGGGAGGACAGGATAGGTGAGCCGGTCGGCGAGCTGGTTGTGCGCGCCTCGAAGCTAAGAGGTATCAGCGTCGGTGCTGAGGATGTACCCGGCGCGGTGGACGAGCTGCCGCTCCTGGCGCTCGTCGGGGCGTTTGCCGAGGGCGAGACGGTGGTGAAGGGCGCAGGTGAGCTACGCTTCAAGGAGACGGACAGGATATCCGCCGTCTGCGAGGAGTTCCGCAAGGTCGGGGTCGAGATTGAGGAGCGCGAGGACGGCTTCGTGGTGCGGGGAGGGGGTGGCGTGAGGGGCGGGAGGGCCAGCAGCCGGGGGGACCATCGTCTCGCGATGGGCTTGGGGGTGGCTGGCCTCGCCTCCCGCGAGGGGGTCGAGGTCGAGGATATGGGGGCCTCGGCGGTCTCGTATCCAGGCTTTCTCGATGACGTGGGGCGGCTAGCGTGTTGGTAGCTATAGACGGTCCGGCAGGGAGCGGCAAGAGCTCGGTCGCGCGGACGGTGGCCGAGGAGCTCGGGGTGGTGGACCTGAACACCGGGGCCGCATACCGGGCAGTTGCACTCCTTGCGCTCAGGGATGGCGTCGACCTCGAAGATGGGGCGTCACTGGCCGAAATCTCCGGGCGCGTCTCGCTGGACGGGGAGGGCGCGCGTGTCGACGGCACGGCTATCCCCGAGGAGGAGCTGCGCACCCCGGAGGTGTCGGCGGCGGCCTCGACGGTCTCGGCGAAGCCCGAAGTAAGGGCCGTGCTCCTCGATGTGCAGCGGGAGGCGGCCCGTAGGGCCCGCGAGCAGGGGGGAGCGGTCGTCGAGGGCAGGGACATCGGAACGGTCGTCCTGCCCGACGCGGAGCTCAAGATATTCCTCTCCGCAGCGCCCGAAGAGAGGGCGCGCAGGAGGGCGCACCAGACCGGGCGCGAGGCCGAGCTCGACCGTATCCGGGAGGCCATGAATAGGCGTGACCGCCAGGACTCCGAACGCACGACCTCCCCTCTCAGACCTGCCGCGGATGCGGTGATACTCGATACGACCACCTTGAGCCTGGAGGAGGTCAGCTCGCGGGTCCTGGAGCTCGCGCGCGGCCTCCAGAAAGGGGCGTAGAGTTTGTCTGTCCTGAGGGGCTGGGGCCGCAACGACATGTCCCCGAGATACCGCCTCTTCCGGTGGGTTTTACGCACTTTGGGTGCCATCTTCCTGGGGTTCGAGGTCCACGGAACCCAGAGGGTGCCGGAGAAGGGGCCCCTGATCGTGGCCGCCAACCACCGCCGGTTCTTCGATCCCGTCTTCGTCTCGATGGCCGTCCCCAGGCGTGTCAGGTGGATGGCGAAGAAGGAGCTGTTCAACTTCCCGCTCGGGGGGCGGCTCTTCTATTTTCTGGGCACCTTCCCCGTAGATCGGCAGGGCGGTGGCCGCGCCGCCCTGCGCACCGCCCTCGGGTTTCTCGCAGAGGGTCGCACGCTGGGCATCTTCCCCGAGGGAACCCGTCGGAAGGAGGGCGTCTCCGTGGAGGCGAAGAGCGGGGCCGCATTACTCGCCGCCCGCAGCGGCGCCCCGGTCCTGCCCGTCTTAGCGGACAAGGTCCCGACCCCCGCCGCGAGGCTGCGCGGGGAGAAGTTCCGCGTCTATATCGGCGAGCCGACGACGGTCGATAACACGACCAAGGGCGGGAAGGGCTACCGGCTCTTAGCCGATGAGATACTGCGCACCATCTACGCGCTGCCCGAGAAACGAGCCTAGAGTGGGCCAGATCCCTGTGGTGGCGATAGTGGGTGCCCCCAACGTGGGCAAGAGCTCCCTGGTGAATCGTATCCTCAGGCGCCGCGGGGCGGTGGTCTCGGAGGAGCCGGGGACGACGAGAGACCGGGGCTACAGCCGCGCAGAGTGGGCTGGCAAAGAGTTCACTCTGGTTGACACCGGCGGGATGGAACCTAGAGCTCGGGTCGGACTCGAGGCGCTCGTCACGCTGCAGGCGAGGGTCGCGGTGCAGGAGGCGGACGTGGTCGTCCACCTCGCAGACGCCAGGGTGGGTCCCACGGAGGCCGACGCCGCGATAGCGCGCGAACTTCGCAAGGCGCCGGATCTCAAGGTCGTCCTCGCCGTCAATAAGCTCGATAACCCCGCCGATGATGCCGACCGCTATAGGTTTTACTCTCTAGGTGAGGGTGAGCCTCATGCCATCTCCGCGCTGCACGGCATAGGTGTGGGGGACCTGCTCGACGTCGTTGTGTCGCTGCTTCCTGCGTCGGAGCCTGTGGAGGAGGATGGGTTGCCGCGGCTGGCCATCGTTGGGAGGCCCAACGTGGGGAAGAGCACGCTCATGAACCGTCTGCTGGGCTCCGAGCGAGCGGTCGTCTCGGAGGTGCCCGGCACCACCACCGACGCCGTTGCCGGGGAAGTAGAGGGTGGAGCGCAGCGATACCTCCTGCTGGATACCGCTGGGATGGGCAAGAACGTGAGGCAAGCGAGGGGCGTGCCGTACTATTCGTCTCTAAGGACGGTTGAGGCAATCCGGCGTTCCGATGTATCGCTGCTCGTCGTTGATGCGGTGGAGGGTCTCGTTGCGGGGGACTTGCGGATCGCGCGCCAGATAGAGGAGGCTGGTTCTTCGTGTGGGGTGGTGATCAACAAGCGCGACCTCGTAGGGCCCGAGAGGCTCCAAGAGATAGGGGATGTCGTCGGGGCGCGGATGACCGACCTCAAGCCGCGGGCGATCTCCGTCTCTGCGCTCACCGGCGCCGGTGTAGAGAAGGTGCTGCCTTTCGCCGCCGGCATACACCGGGCGTATCACCGGCGCCTCCCCACCCACGAGGTCGCGGAGTTCATCAGCGAGCTCGTTGCCCGCAGCGCGCCGCCCAGAGGGGTCAAGATACGCTACGCGACCCAGACCGGAGTGGCGCCCCCCAGGTTTACCCTCTTCGCCACCAGGCCAAAGGTCGTCCCCGAATCGTACCTGCGCTACGTGGAGAACGCGCTGCGGGAGCGGTATGATCTGTGGGGGGTGAGCGTAAGGATGAGGGTTAAGAGCAGCCGTTAGAGGGATGAGGCGACCGGAGGACGTACGAGGAGGCCTTGGAGATCGGGTATTCACCGTGCCCAACGCCCTCTCACTCGCGCGCCTCTTCATGGTTCCGGTCGTGGTGGCGCTGCTGCTCGCTCGCGAGGACGTACTCGGGGCGGCGTTCTTCGTGCTGGCGGCCGCAACCGACTTCCTCGACGGGAGGCTTGCGCGCCGGGCCGGGCCGACCCGGCTCGGTCAGATCCTCGACCCGCTGGCGGATCGGCTCATGCTCTCGAGCGTTGCGGTGGTGCTCGCCATAAGGGGGCTCCTGCCGGCCTGGGCCGTCGCCGTACTCGTCGGACGGGACCTCCTGGCGCTCCTCGGAAGCCTCGTGGTGGGGAGTAAGATTCGGGTCAATCGGGTAGGCAAGGCGGCGACGGCCGTGCTGATGGGCGCAGTGGCCCTCGTCGTGGTAATGCCGGGGACGGTGGTGGGAGAGATCATGTTCTATGCGGGTTTCGGGCTCTCCATTGTGGCGGGGCTCATGTACGTTGGGAGTGTGCGGCGCATCGTGGGCGGAGGTGAGGCTAGATGAAGGCGATCATCATGGCCGGCGGGCAGGGGACCCGCCTGAGGCCGCTGACAAGCAACCAGCCCAAGCCCATGATACGGATAGCCAACCTGCCGTGCATGGAGCACATCGTAAACCTCCTCGCGCGCCACGGCTTCACCGACATCGGCGTGACTCTGCAGTTCATGCCGGATGAGATACAGGACTACTTCGGCGACGGCTCCGACTGGGGTGTGAACATGCGCTACTCGATAGAGGACGCCCCGGCCGGCACTGCAGGCTCGGTAAAGATGGCCGAGCAGCAGCTCGATCTCCATGGCGAGCGTCTCTTGATTATCAGCGGTGACGCCCTAACCGACGCGGACCTCTCGCGGGTCGTGAGCTTCCACGAGGAGATGGGCGCGGAGGCCACGATGGTCTTGAAGAGCGTCGAGAACCCGTTGGACTTCGGGATAGTCATCACCGAGGAGGACGGGCGTATCTCGCGCTTTCTGGAGAAGCCGGCCTGGGGCCAGGTCTTCTCCGACACCGTCAACACCGGAATATACTTGCTCGAGCCCTCCGTGATGGACGAGATGCCAGACCCCGAGGAGGGAGAGTACGACTTCTCCAAGGATCTCTTCCCGAAGCTGCTGGACATGGGCAGGCCCATCTACGGCTTCGTGACGGACGCCTACTGGGAGGACATTGGCACCTTAGAGCAGTACGCCTCGGCCCAGCGCGACGTCCTTGACGGGAGGGTGCAGGGGGTGAGGCCGCCGGGGACGAGACTTCGGGAGAACATCTACGTCGGGAGGCGAGCGCAGGTCGATGACGAGGACTTAGAAGGACCCGTCGTCATCGGCGACAACGTGCGGATATACGAGGGGGCCAAGATCAGCCCCTACACCGTCATCGGTAGCAACGTGGTCGTCTCGGCAGGGGCCACCCTCGAGCGCAGCATCGTCGCAGAGGGTACCTACATCGGCGAGGGTGCGGAGCTCATCGACACCCTCGTCGGGCGCAACTCCTACGTCCAGGCCCGCGCGCGCATCCTGGAGCGCAGCTCTTTGGGCGACGACGTCATAGTCGGCGAGGGGGCGACGATCTCCCCGGAGGTCAAGGTCTACCCGCACAAGACCATAGAGAGCGGGGCGAACATCACGCAGTCCCTGATCTACGAGACTATGGGACTTCGCACCGTCTTCAAGGGCGGCATCGTGACCGGGAAGTTCAACGTGGACCTTACACCCGAGTTCGTCATTCGCTTGGCATCCTCCTTCGGTACCACGCTGGATCCGGGCGCGGTGGTCACACTGGGGCGCGACTCATCCTCCTCAGCCTTGGTCGCCAAGAGAGCCATGACCGCAGCCATTCTGGGTACCGGCGTGAACGTCCGCGACCTAAGGGCGGCTCACGCGGGCGTGGTGCGACACGACGTGCTTGCGGGCAAGTCCTCCGCCGGGGCCCACGTGCGCGCGGGCGAGGACCCTGACGACGTGGAGATACTGTTCTTCGCCGCCGACGCGACCCCCATGACCGAATCCGACCAGCGCGGTGTCGAGAAGTACTTCGTGCGCGAGGAGTACAGGCGCGCCTACGCAGGGGACGTGGGGGAGCTGATCTTCCCCGGCCGTGCCGTCGAGCAGTACGTGGAGCGCCTCGAGCGCGCCGCGAACCGCGAGAAGGTCTCCGGAGCCACTGTGGTCGTGGACTTCTCCGGCGGCGTGGCTAGCTTGGTGGCGAGCCGCGTATTCTCCAGGCTCGGCATTAACGCCGTCGTCATGGAGGGCTTTGCGAACGCGAACGTCGCCGGCGACGGTGCGAGGTTGAACCTGGAGGAGAGCCTCGAGAGGGTCAGGCGCATAGTACCTACGGTAGAGGCGGCCTTCGGATGCGTCGTTGGGCCCAAGGGAGAGGATGTTCAGTTCGTGGATGATCGCGGCGAGTTCGTCCCCCCGGACGTGATGCTCGCATGTCTGATGGATCGGCTGCATCCGCAAAAGGCTGTGCTCCCGGTCAACCTCAGCCACGGTTACGCCGAGTTGGTCGAGGAGGGCGGTGGCACCGTCGAGACGAGCCGCACCGGCCTTGGAAACGTCGCCATAAAGGCCGCGGGAGCTAGCGCCGACCTTGCCGGCCTCGGCGATGGGCGTTACATCTTCCCGACCTTCCTCCCTGCCCCCGACTGCTTCATGACCCTGGCCCGCGCCCTCGAAGCCTTCCGGGACGAGCCCCTCTCGCGTACGCGCGAGAAGTTCGGAGCGAGCTTCGGCAACGTCGCACGCGAGCGGCTCGAGTGCCCGTGGGCGGCAAAGGGCCGCGTGATGCGGGGCCTGGCCGAGAGGTTCGGCGGCGACCCGGACGCCATCCTGACCGACGGCGTCAAGCTGAACGTCGAGGGTGGCTGGATCCTGATGCTCCCTGACCCAGATAACCCGCTGTTCTACGTCTACGCGGAGCCCGATGGAGACGACGGCGTGCGCCCCAGAGAGCTCATGGGCGAGTACGTCGAGCTCGTCCGGTCCCTCATAGACGGCCAAGATTAAAGTATAGTCATCTAAGACTGTACTTCAGGTTCACGCGAAGCTATACTCTTGCTTATGAGTGAGCACGGCGGGACGAGGGGGGAGACTGGTAGCTTCGACTGGGAGAGCGCCGAGGACCTCACCGCTCTGTCCGAGGAGGAGCTCAGAGACACGCTCGGGGGATTGGTGGAGGAGGAGCGGGCCGTGAGCTACAGGAGGGAGCTTCTGCGAGGCAGGATAAACCTCATGCGGGCCGAACTCGTCCGCCGGGGCTCGGTCGCCCTCTCGCCAGAGGAGCTGGCGCGCGTGTTGCTGGGCGAAGAGGGAGGCCAGTGAAAGTCTGTCCCAATTGCGGCGCCGAGGTCACCCCGACGATGAAGTTCTGCTCCGAGTGCGGGACGAAGTTGGATCAGGGGCAGACCACGGCTTCGTACGCACCTGCCTTCGAAGAGGAGGGGGATGAGGCACCTCCGGCGGTCGCAAGCGATGGGGCGTCGCTCATAGAGCTCGACCAGGTTGAGGGCACCGCGGGCAGGCGGATGCACGACATCGGGGAGGAGACAATCACCGTAGGGCGCGGCCCCGAGAGCGACATATTCCTCGACGACGTCACCGTCTCCAGGAAGCACGCAGAGATCGAGCGCGGCGACCATGGCTACAGGATACGCGACGTCGGGAGTCTCAACGGGACCTACGTCAACCGGGTGAGGGTGGATGCGGTCGATCTGCGCAACGGCGACGAGATCCAGATTGGCAAGTATCGGTTCAAGTTCGTGTTCGCCTAGAACATCGGCGGACACACATCGAGAGGATAGGGGTGAGGGCTAGTGGAGAACGGCGGCACCAGGGACGGCGAGGCGATAACCGAAGGCGCTACCAAAGATAGCTACACGATTGGCGAGGTCGTCGCGCGCCTCAAGCCGGAGTTTCCGACCCTGTCGGTTAGCAAGATACGTTACCTCGAGCGGCGGCGCTTGATCAACCTGAGCCGCACCCGCGGCGGCTACAGGCTCTTCTCCAACCAGGACATCGAGCTCCTGAGGTACATCCTGACGCTCCAGGACAAGGAGTATCTGCCTCTCAAGGTCATCAAGAAGCGGATCGAGGGCGGCGCTCCCGTCACTACCAGGGATTCCTCCTCCGGCGAGCTCTCGCGGGTCCTCGAAGACAGGACCTACACCCGCGAGGAACTCGCCGACGTCCTGGAGACCGAGTCGCGTTTCGTGGACGATCTCGTAGCCGTCGGCGTTATCGGCCGCACCGGCGAGCTGACCCAAAGAGACGCAGAGATTGCCCGCCTCGCCCTCGAGATGGCCAGGTACGCGATCCAGCCTCGCCACCTGCGCGGCATCATGGCCGCCGTAGACCGCGAGGCCGCTATGTTCAAGCAGATTCTCAACCCCGAGCTCCGCAGCGGAGACGAGCAGCGCGTCGCCGACGCGATGAACAAGGCGCGCCACCTTGCCGCCGTGGACTCGCGCATGAAGGAGCTGATGATGGCCAACGTCATCGAGACCTTCGCCCCTTAGAGGACGAGCGTGGATCGCACCCGCGAGATTATCCGCGACCTCGAGCGCAACATCCGCACCGTCCCCGACTTCCCAAGCCCCGGTATCTCCTTCAAGGACATCACCCCCCTTATAGAGAACGGGGAAGCCCTTCACGCCGCCGTTGACGCGCTCGCCCTCGCCACCTACGGCCTCGACTATGACCGTATCCTCTCCGCCGAGGCACGGGGCTTCGTGCTCGGCACCGCTCTGGCTTACCGCGCCCGCAAGGGCCTGATCCTCGCCCGCAAGCCTAACAAGCTCCCCCGCGAGACCATCTCTGCCACCTACGAGCTCGAGTACGGAACCGACTCCCTGGAAGCCCACGTCGATGCCATCCCGCGCGGTACCCGCGTCCTCGTCGCTGACGACCTGCTCGCTACCGGCGGAACCGCAAGGGCCATGTGCGATCTCGTCGAGAACGCCGGCGGCGTCGTTGCCGGCGTCGCCTTCCTCATAGAGCTCTCCTACCTGAGTGGTCGCGCCCGTCTCGCTCCATACGAAGTCATATCGCTCATCACCTACGATGACCCAGCCCAATAACCTCCCCGAACCCCTGGGAGAGACACACCCTGCTTACCCCGTCGATGCCGAACGCCTCATCGCCGTCTACTTGCGCACCCTCACCAGCCCTCAGACTATAAAAACCTATAATACGGAGCTTCGCATGTTCGTCACTTATATAGGGAAGAAGATAGGGAAGGGGTTGGGGGGGATCACCGCGGAGGACATCTCTCTCTATCGGGAGCACTTGATAAAGACGTACTCGGCGGCTACGGCGGCGAAGAAGCTCGCTGTGTTGCGGCGGTTCTTGATCTTCACCTACATGGCCGGCGCCACCGCCGTGAACCCCGAAGCCCTGCGGTTCTTCGCCAAGAGCCCTAGAGTGCGCCAGGACTCTTCCTACAACGTCCTCACGGAGGACGAGCTCTCGCGCATGCTGAGCGCGGCGCGCGCCGCCAACTACCGCGACTACGTGCTCCTGGCCGTTACGGCAGGGGGCGGACTGCGCGAAGCCGAGGTTGTAGACATCCGTGTCGGGGACTTCCAGGAGGCGGGCAACGACCAGGTCCTTCTGCGCATCCGTGGGAAGGGGGACAAGATCCGGAACGTCCCGCTCTCGCCGGAGCTCTGGCGACTCGTCCAGAAGTTCGTCTTCCTCTCGGGTCGCAGCTTCAACTCCCACCTCGACGCCCGCAAGCCCCTTTTTGTCTCCAGGGTCGGTAAGGACAAACCCCTAACAACCCGCTCCGTACAGAACATAGTCAAGAAGTACGTCCGCGCCGCCGGCATAACCAAGGCCATCTCCCCGCACTCGATCCGGCACACCGTCGGCACCAACATGGCTATGAACGAAGCACCTCTGCTCGTCATCCAGCAGTTCCTTGGCCACTCCGACCCAAAGACCACAATGCGCTACATCAGGCGCGCCGAAGAGCTCGCCACCAGAGCATATCAATATAATACGCTCCCCCTGTAGTTCGTTCTCCTTCGCACATTACGGTGGCAACTAACGCATACGCAGAGCTAAGAAGTAGGCACACACTTAGGCCAGCGCAGATCAGCTCTCGCACAGGTATCGTAGCAGATCGGGGAAGGTTTGGGAGTAGGGAGAATAGCGTGGCTGGCCCGAAGGCAACCGGTCTTCGAGGGAGAACTTCGTTGGGTTGTAAGGACACTACTCTTACAAGTACTAGTGCTGAGGCTCTGGACATGCACATTGCGGGCCTAGCGTGATCTTAGGAGCCCTATTTCAGAAATATAGTGCGTGAAGGGCTGTGCGATTCCGATGAACTTCGCATAACGGGAATTCTCGGAAGTTCATACTGTGTGCACGTGATCTACCGACTCCGCTCACAGAACTGGTCGATGAGATCTACGATCTTGCACCTAGATCCCGCCGTTTCCTAGCAGGTACGGTAGTCTCCTCGCCAGGGAGAGTGTCTGCACTGGAGCTCACCATGGCGGAAATCTAGTTACTGCGCTGCGTCTGGGTGTGCGCTTGAGCAGGAGGAAACGATTTACCCGGTTGCAGGACTGCTGAGGCAAACAATGCCCCACGCAATGGTCCCACGCCTGGCACAGGACAATCTAGGCTGCTCTGCCGCTCTTGCGGCAGGAGAGCTTTTTCCTGTTCTTTGCCTACTGAGCTGGGGTTGTGGTGCAGTGAGTGCGTGGCTCCATATGTTGCCCTTGATGAGTATTATGTGTTTTTCGCTCTGTTGCCATGCGCGTGGGGTGGGCGCAGGTCGTATCTGAGAAAGAGCTCCTCGCCGGCGAGGTGTGCAGAGAGGAGGCCGACGTCTTGCGGCGGCAGGTACGGGCCGTTGAGGATAGCCCGGCTCTCGGCGACGGGCCCGCCTAGCAGCTTCGGGGCGAGGGTCAGAAAGAGTTCGTCGGCGAGGTTCTGGGAGATAAGGGAATAGCTCAGCCTCGGGCCGCCCTCGACGAGGAGGAGCCCTACGGTCATCTGGGATTTGAGAACCTCCAGCGCCTCTCGGAGGTCGAGGTTGCCGTCAGTGTCTGCGGAGACGCAGAGCACGCGCTGATCGCCATAGCTGAAGGTGGCGCCCTCCCTAGTTATCACCATAATCTCCTGCCCTTCTGGGACGATGAGGTTGCTCTCGAGCGGGATATTCCCCGAGTTCGTGACTATAAGGGCCAGGGGATGCCGCCCGGCGGGATCGTCGAGCCCGAGGGAGAGCTTCTCGGCGCGTAGGGTGCCGGCCCCGATCATCACGGCGTCCGCTTTGGAGCGGAGCGTTCGCATCGTCTGGCGGTCGGTAGAGCTCCCGATTCGGGAGGACCTGCCCTCTACGGCGGTCCTGCCGTCCAAGGTGATGACCATGTTCATGATCACATAAGGTCTCGAGGGGTCTCTTTGGCCCGGAGGCGGAAGTTCCAGGTCTTCGTATATGCCTCCCGCTGCGAGCGCCTGCGCAGGTAGCGGGTATAGCCTGATTATCTCCTCCGTCAAACTCTGTATGGGGCGTATTTCGCCGAGGCCGAGCGCGGCAGGCTCACGTCCATCCACAGGCCGGCTTCCCTATCTTCCTGGGCGTGGATCTCGGCCGTGCCGTAGAGGCGGCTCGCCGCCGCGTACTCGGCGTGAGGGATCAGGACCTCCATCCTCTCTCGCCCGGAGGCTATGGTGCGGTAGATCTCCTCCAGCAGCGCATCGCAACCATCCAGGAGGGCGCTTATCATCACAGCCCCGGGGTAGTCCCGCCTGAGCTCCCCCTCACGCTCCTCGGAGACGAGGTCCATTTTGTTGAGGCAGAGTATCGTGGACCCCGGATCCGATCCGTTGCCGAGAGTCTCGGAGAGGGTCCGTGCTACAGTCCCTATCTCCTCCTCGAGCTCTGCGCTCGAGGCGTCGGCGCAAAGTACCTTCACGTCCGCGTCGTGCGTCGCCTCTAGCGTCGAGGCGAAGGAGTGGACGAGCTGTGTGGGGAGCTTCCGAATGAATCCCACCGTGTCCGTCACCACGAAGTCCGGTCGCGCACCGTTGCGCCCGTCGCCACTCTTCCCCTCGACAAGCCGCGTCGTTGTCTCGAGTGTCTCGAAGAGCTTGTCCTTCGTGGACCTACCCGCCCCGCTCAACGCGTTCAGGATCGTCGTCTTGCCCGCGTTCGTGTAGCCTACAAGAGCGACGGTGGGCGGACCTTCCTTCTTGAGCCTCGCCCCGCGTACCCCCCGCGCGGCCTTCTCCTCCTGGAGCTTGCGGTTTATGGTCTCCATCCGCCTGCGGATCGCGCGCCGGTCGTACTCGAGTTGCTGCTCACCGGGACCCCTGGTCGTGACCCCACCACCCCCCAGGCGGCTCAACTCCGGGCTTCTCCCCTTCACCCTTGGCAGTCGATACTCGAGGTCCGCAAGCTCCACTTCGAGGCGGCTGGCGGCGTCCCTGGCGTGCGCCTCGAATATGCGGATGATCAACTCCGTCCTGTCCACAACCGCAGCCCCTGCAGACCCTTCTAGCACCCTCGCTTGCGAAGCCGTGAGCTCGTCGTCTGCGACCACGAACTGTGCCCCGAGCCTCTCCACGAGGGCGCGGAGCTCATCGCGCTTGCCGCGACCCAGATAGCCGGTCCCGTCCATGCGGCCCTGCTCCAGGACACCCGCGACCTCCATGCCAAGCGTGGTGGCCAGCCTCCCAAGCTCGGCCATGTGGCGCGCCCCCCCGGCCCCCACCAGAATTGCTCTCTCTTCTCTCATGTGCCTATTCTACCATGCATATAATTCAAGAGATCGATTTCGACCGGGCCTTCGGCGACCGTAATATCGGCGCGTGCCCCAAGGGTGCGGCAGAGTTTGTCGAACCACCGGGTCTGGCGCCGCGCCAACTGTCGCGTCCGTGTGGCGACCCGGTTCTCTGCTGCCTCAATGGTCGTCTCTCCATATAGGTGGTCGAGCAGCTCTCGCACACCGATAGCGTCCCTGACCGATGCGTTGACCCTCGCGCCTGATTCGAGGAGCCCTCTGAGTTTGGCCGCTTCTTCGAGGCCTTCGCGCACTATCTTTTGCGACCGGTTCGCTATAGCGGTGTCGAGTGCTTCCCTCTTGGGGCGCAGGTAGATCACGGTCGCGTCGTAGCGGAGAGCCCCGTCCCAAATCGAGTCCCGGTCGGGGGCGCCAGCGAGCTCTAACTCCTTCGCCCTCGAAGCGCGCCGCGGGTTGGACGCGCCGGCTGTGATCTCCTGCGCGAGAGATCTGGTGCCGGCCTCAACCTTGGGTGCGAGGGGGATATCGAGCAGTATCGCGTTGAGGTACATCCCGGTTCCGGCATCGAGAACGAACGGTACATCCAGCCCAGCTATTATCTCTTCGGCGCGCACCCTGTGGCGGGCGACGGTCCAATCTTTCGTGACGGAGACGATACCGGCGAGCTCGGCTGGGCGCCGCCTAGCCTGGTTGGTTATCTTAGGGATCTCCCGGTACACCTGCATGGAGTCGACTATCAGGGTGGGAACGTGGCAGCCGTGCGCAGCGCTCAGTTCCTCTGCCAGCGCGTCCGAGAGCTCGCTCTTCCCGCTCGCCGTCGGCCCGCAAACGACGAGAGCCTTCTTTCTTTGGGCGTCCGTCAGGCTTCCTCGGCGTACAACACGTGTGGTCCCGCGGACTTTATCCTGGCCTTCACGTATTGACCGGGCGCGGCGCTCGTACCCACGTGCACCGCGTGCCCGCTCCACGTCTCGCCTATGGCCCTGCCGTCTTCGGTGCTCCCGTGCCGGACGTACACCTCCTCAGTGGCCCCGACCTTGCGCTGGTTGCGCGCGAAGGCGTTATGTTCCACGGCCCTTAGCACCTCGAGAAAACGACGTCCCACGACATCCGCGGGTACGGTGCCTTCCAGCTCCGCAGCCTCTGTCCCCTTTCTCGGGGAGAACTTGAAGATGTAGGCTGAGTCGAAGCCACAGTCCTCGACAAGCTTGAGGGTCTGTTCGTGGTCCTCCTCCGTCTCCTTGGGGTGGCCGACAATTATGTCGGTGCTAAGCGTTCCATCAGGGACCGATTCCCTGAAAACCTCGATCTTGCGCCGGTACCGTTCCGCCTTGTAACCGCGGTGCATGAGCCGGAGCATCCGATCGGAGCCTGACTGCACGGGGAGGTGCAGCCGCTTTACGATGGTCTCCTTCTCCCCGATGAGCCTCAGCGTACGATCCTCCATGTTAGAGGGATGGCTGGTCGTGAACCACACGCGCGGGGCCCGCTCGGCTACAGCCTCAAGCAGGTCACAGAACCGCTTGCCCTCATGCCTCCACGCGTCCACCGTCTGCCCTAGAAGCGTTACGTAGCCGGTCCCGCTCTCAACCAGCCTCTCGATCTCTTCCAAAACGTTCGCCATCGGACGGCAGATCATGCGCCCCCTCACCGTCGGCACGATGCAGTAGCTGCACTGGTAGTTGCACCCCGTCATGATCGTGATGAACGCGCTGTGCTCGCCTTCCGTGCCGGGCAGATCTGGCGTGTAAGCTTCCCGCATCGTCGGGAGCCCGACGAACTCCGCGAGCTCATATGTATTATGCGTGCCCAGGACGAGATCTATACCGTAGCGGCGCTGGAGTTCTGAGGATTCGTCGGAGGCGCCGATGCAACCGGTAAGGGCTATTTTCTTGACGCGGCCCTCTCTGCGGAGGCGGTTGAGTTCCCCGAGATGGCCGCGGACGCGGTCAACGGCGTTCTCGCGCACGTAGCAGGTGTTGAGGATGACGAGGTCGGCCTCCTCATATGCATGGACCTCAGCGTAGCCAGCGTCCAGGATCATGCGCCGCATACGGTCGGAGTCGTGTACGTTCATCTGGCAGCCGAAGGTACGTATGCACGCGGTCTTCGTGCCCTCCGAAGCGCCGGGGGCTCCCAAGCCCCCACGCAGCTTTCTGGAGAGCTGTATCGGGGCCACGGTCGGTGGTGTCCCTGCGGCGTCACTCATACTCGTCCTCCGGCTCGTAGATGCGGGCTCTCACAGAGATCTCTCCCGGACGGCTCCGGAGCTCGACCTCCCCCAACTCCAGGTAGCCAGCCCTCGCCGCCCGCCTAAGTATATCCGCGATGCCACGCTCGTCCTCCTCACCGATCACGAGCACCGGCCCATCGCCCACTCCCCTTCCCCTCACGCTCTCCGACCTCACCGCCCTCCCCTCCTCGTCGGCGACGCGGCCGACAGGTGAAATCTCGCCACTCCACACCCTCTGCGCCGTCCTCAGAGAGACCTCGAGACCCAGCGCCGTTGCCCTCTCCCCCAGCTCGCCTCTCGTAGGCGGCCAGGGTATTATGTGGTTATTTAGAAGGGTAGCGAGGATACGTGCGGGGGAGGCGTAGTAGAGGCTTATATCTCTTGAGGAGAAGTTCTGGAGGGTGGCGAGGAGGTTCGTGTGGGAGGGGCGGGAGGGGGACTGCAGGGCGCGTTCGGGGAGGGTGTGGGTATCGAACGTTACCTTAATGGAGGTGGGAGAGGAGGTTGAGAGGACTTCGGCGCTGACGGCGGCGTTCTTGATGTGGTAGAGCGAGAGGCCCGCGCCGTGCGGGGCTTTGTCTGTGTCGTCGAGGACGGGGCTAAGGTGGCGGGTTGTCACGCCTGGCTCGAAGATCAGGGCGGTGTGGGTATCCGGGAAGCCGTGCCCGTCGTCGAGGACGGTCAGGGTACGGTAGCGGCGGTTTTTCAGGCTGGAGGCGACGAAGACGCTGCGAGCGCCGGCGTCTCGGGCGTTGCGCAGGAGTTCGAGGAGGGCGTCCTCGACGTAGTGGAGGCGCGAGGGTCCGCGGCGTGCCCCTTCGGGGCCCGTGAGGCGGGCGAAGCCGGATCCGAGGTCGCGGTAGGGACCTTCCACCTGAGGTTCCCCTTACCTGGCAACCTCGCTCACGCGGCTCTCACGGATGACGGTTACCTTGATCTGGCCGGGGTACTCGAGGTCGCTCTCTATCTGCTTGGAGATGTCGTAGGCGAGCTTGGCCGCGATGCGGTCGTCGACCTCGGAGGGCTGGACCATGACCCGAATCTCCCGACCGGCCTGGATGGCGTATGCCTTGTCTACGCCGCGGTGGCCGAGGGCGATATCCTCGAGAGAGCGCAACCTTTCGAGGTAGATCTCGGTAGTCTCGCGCCTGGCGCCGGGTCGGGATGCCGAGACGGCGTCGGCGGTGGCGACGAGCACGTCCTCGACGGTCTCCATCTCGATCTCGTGGTGGTGGGCGCTTATGGCACGGACCACGTCGTCGGATTCCCCGCTCTTCTTGGCGAAGCGGCCGCCGATCAAGGCGTGCGTTCCCTCGACCTCGTGGTCTATGGCCTTGCCAACGTCGTGAAGCAACGCCGCGCGGCGGGCGACCTTGACGTTGGCTCCGAGCTCCTGGGCCATCATGCCGCAGAGGTTGGCGACCTCGACCGAGTGGGAGAGCACGTTCTGGCCGTAGGAGGTGCGGTACTTCAGCGCCCCGAGGAGCCGCAGGAGGTCCCCGTGCATGCCGCCGGAGATCTTGGCGTCGTAGAGTGCCTGGCGTCCCGCCGCTTTCATCTCCTTCTCGACGTCCTTCTTCGCCTTTGAGACGATCTGCTCTATGCGGCCGGGGTGGATCCTGCCGTCCTGCACGAGCTGCTCCATCGCCACGCGCGCCACTTCGCGCCTTACGGGGTCGAAGCATGAGATGACAACAGTCTCTGGGGTGTCGTCTATGATCACGTCGACGCCGGTTGCGGCCTCGAACGCGCGGATGTTTCTCCCCTCCCGCCCTATTATGCGGCCCTTCATGTCGTCGGAGGGGAGCGCGATCGCCTTCACCGTCGATTCGGAGGTGAGGTCCGAGGCGATCCGCTCCATCGTGGTGGAGACGATGCGGCGCGCCTCCGAGTCCGCCCTCTCCTCGGCCTCCATCGTGCGGTCGCGCACGAGGCGTCCGAGCTGGTCCTCTAACTCCACCTCGAGCCCCGCGAAGAGCCTCGACTCTGCCTCGTCCCTGGTGAGGCCCGAGACCTCCTCCAAGGCCCTCAGGTGCTCCGCCTCAATGGACTTCAGCTCATCTTCTTTGCGCCGCAGCGTCTCCTCGGTTTCCGAGAGCCGCCGGCGGCGTTCATCGAGTTCTTCCTCGCGACTGTCGAGGGCGGTGTCGCGGTTGTCGAGGCGTTCCTCGATGCGGGTGATCTCCGCGCGACGGGCTCGCGCCTCGGCCTCGGCCTCATCCTTAATGCGTAACGCTGCCTCCTTAGCCTCAAGCTCAGCCTCGCGGCGCGTCGTCTCTGCGGCGCGGTTGGCATCCTCGATGATAGTGCGCGCGTCCGCGCGCGCCTGGGCTTGACGGGTCCCCAGTCGCGACCTACAAAGCAGAAAGCCCAAGACCGTGCCGACGGCGAGCCCTACGGCCAGGTCCAGGACCAGCAACAGAACATTCACGAGTTTTCCTCCAACGGGCCCAAACGCAGCGGGCCGGTATCAAGCTCTCTTGTCTATTCTTCGGCCCCTGAAGCCTCTCGGTACTCGCGTGCTATCTCGGCGCACACCTCAACCGAGTACCCCCGGCGCACCAGGAATCCGTAGACCCTGCGCGCTTCGGCGTAGGATCCTCCCCTATTATACCGCTGTGCGGCGACAGATCGAGCCTCCTCTAGCTCGGAGCGGTCGGCGAACTCCTCATCTACCACCTCGCGCACGATCTCGGCGTCCACACCGCTCCTGCGCAGCTCGGCCGAGACCCGCCTCGGGCCATACCTGCGCGCCTTCTCGCGCACAACAAGACGGGCGAAGTCCTCATCGTCGAGGTAACCAAGCTCCTTGAGGCGACCGATCACGCCTTCGGCAGTCTCCTCGCCGTAGCGGTAGCGCCGAAGCCTGTCGCGGACCTCCTTCTCGGACCTGGCACGGTACCCCAAGAAGTCGAGCGCGCGGCTCATGGCGAGCGCCCTCTCACCCGCTATCCGTGCCTCGTCGAGTTCCTCGCGACTGAGCGCAGCCCCCTCGCGAAGGCCGCGCTCCACCGCTACCCCTGCGTCTATCTCAGCCCAGTACTCGCCGTCGACGAATATACGCGCCTTGCCCCGGCGCTCCCGCACGCCCGTTATCTCGGGCATTGGGTACTAGAGGATCTGCTCGGCCGGCTCCACGGGGCGCTGCTCTGGAGACTCCTCCTCTTCCTCCTCCTGAGTGTCAGGCGAAGGCTTGTTCCCTAGGCCGAGCTTCCCGTAGAGGTCGCTGAGGATCTGCTCGCGCACCTCGTCGTTCTCCTTCAAGAACTGCTTCGCGTTCTCGCGACCCTGGCCGATGCGCTCGTCGCCATAGGCAAACCAGGCGCCCGACTTCTGGATCACGTCGTGTTCGATGCCGATGTCGAGCAGGCTCCCCTCCTTGGAGATGCCCTCGCCGTACATTATGTCGAACTCCACAGTCTTGAACGGTGGCGCTACCTTGTTCTTGACGATCTTGACCCGCGTCTGGTTGCCGACCGTGTCGTTGCCGATCTTCAGGGCCCCGATGCGCCGAATGTCCAGACGCACGCTGGAGTAGAACTTGAGCGCCCGCCCGCCGGGTGTCGTCTCCGGCGAACCGAACATGACCCCGATCTTCTCCCTTAGCTGGTTGACGAAGATGGCGGTCGTGCCTGAGCGCGAGAGAGAGCCCGAGAGCTTGCGTAAAGCCTGGCTCATGAGCCTGGCCTGAAGCCCGACGTGAGAATCTCCCATCTCACCCTCTATCTCAGCTCGAGGTACGAGCGCGGCTACACTGTCGATCACAACGACATCGAGGGCGCCCGAGCGCACCAGGGTATCGGCTATCTCTAGGGCCTGTTCGCCGTTATCCGGCTGGGAGAAGTAGAGGTTCTCGAGGTCCACGCCGATGGCCCTAGCGTAGGTGGGGTCGATGGCGTGCTCGGCGTCCACAAAAGCGGCGAGGCCGCCGGCTCTCTGGGCTTCGGCGATGATGTGCAATGCGAGGGTGGTCTTGCCGCTCGATTCGGGGCCGAAGATCTCGATGATGCGGCCCCTTGGGACGCCGCCGACGCCAAGGGCCAGGTCGAGGGCCAGGGCGCCCGTGGAGATCGAGGCTACCTTCCGCGGCCCCTCGTCGCCCATGCGCATGATGGAGCCCTTCCCAAACTGCCGCTCTATCTGCGTAACGGCGGCGTCTATGGCCTTGCTCTTATCCAATGCATCCTCCAAAAAGAGACCTTGCCAATAATCGGCATCTACCGCAAACGATTATACTGTAGGGGGGGCGGGCTCCCAAGGAGCATATCATGCGCTTTTCGGGCGGGTTCTCAGGATGCGCTCTTCAAGGTGAAATCCCGGGTAAGAACCTCGCCGCTCTCGCCGAGCTTGCCAAGTTCCTGACCGTTCACCTCGACCCCGACCGCGCCCGCGTTACCCGTCCTTATGCTGATCTCGCGCTGCGCTTCGAAGGTCTGCGAGAAGCCTGGCTGCGCGATCTGCTCGTACGCCAGGGTCCCGTCGGCGAGGACACTCAACCACGAGGCTGACCCTTCGACGCTCACCACGACGGTCAAAGAGTCGGCTTCACCCGTCCCGGCCGCGTTCGAGCCACCGGATCCCTCACCGGGCGCGTCCTCTTGTGCGCCCTTCTCGGGCGCTCCTCCGGCCTCGGGCTTCGAGCCATCGGCGGCCCGCCCCTCGGAGGACTTGGAAGGAGCGGGATTCTCGCCTGAGATCTGAACCCCCCGTCCCACGTAGTACAACGCGCCCACAACGGCACCGAGCACGAGGAGAGCCACTAGCAAGGTAAGGATCGTGGTCCCCAAGACGGTCTTGCGCCTCCGAGCCGAACCCAGCTCGCCGGGGTTGATCAGGGGCTGGTCGAACTCGCTCTTCTTAGGCGCGCCGTAGGAGATCCCGCGCTCCCGTCTCGGCTTCCTGCGGTCTTTGAACTCGCGCGAGAGCTCATCTCCGTCGAGGCCTAGATAATTCGCGTAGGTCTTTAGGAAACCCTGAGCGTAGACGGCGTCGGGGAGCGCACCGTAGTCCTCGCGCTCGAGGCCGACGAGGTAGCGCTTGCGGATCTTGGTGGCGTGTTCGGCCTCCTCGAGGGTGAGGCCTCTCTCTTTACGAGTCGCCTCCAAGATCTGACCGATCTTGGCGTCGCCGTTAAGGGACTGGAAGGTACCTTGCTCGTAGTCCATGACGCCTAAAAGCGTATCACAAAAGCTACCAGTCTTGCCCTGTATCCTCCGTCGCGGAGCCATCGCCGCTCGCGCCGAAGATAGCCTCTACCTCCATCTCCGTCGCCACCACCGCCCGGCTCTTGGACCCCTCATACGGGCCGACAACGCCCTTGCGCTCTAGGGCGTCGATGATCCTACCCGCCCTGGAGTATCCGACCCGGAAACGCCGCTGTACGGCGCTCACCGAAGCCTGCTGGGTGGCGACGACGAAGCTCGCCGCCTCAGGAAGGAGTTCATCATCGGGCTCCTCGGTCTCTTTGGGGTGGTTCTTCGGCTCCGTCACCTCCTCGACGTAGCTAGCCTCTACACGCCCCTTGCCCGCCTCGACCGTCGCCGAGACCACCCGCTCCACCTCCTCCTCGGAGATAAAGGCGCCCTGCACGCGCGAGGCCCGCGCGGCAGAGACCGGCTTGAAGAGCATATCGCCCATCCCGAGCAGGGACTCGGCGCCCGGGGAGTCCAGGATCACACGCGAGTCCACCTGGCTCGAGACCGCGAACGCTATGCGGCTAGGGACGTTGGCCTTGATCATGCCGGTTATGACGTCCACGCTGGGTCGCTGGGTCGCGACGACGAGGTGGAGGCCAACCGCCCTGGCCTTCTGGGCGATCCTGATAACGGAATCCTCGACTTTGGCAGCCGCAGCCATCATCAAATCTGCGAGCTCGTCTATGACGATGACGACGTAGGGCATGTTAGTCTCGCTCCTGGCATTGTAGCCTTCTAGCGACCGGGCCCCCGTCCTCTCAAGCACCTCGTAGCGCCGCTCCATCTCGGAGACAGCCCACGTGAGCGCGTTCGCCGCCTTCTTGACGTCGGTGACCACCGGGGTGATGAGGTGCGGGATGCGCGCGAAGTGGGTGAGCTCGACCCTCTTGGGGTCTACGAGCACCATCTTGACCTGGCGGGGGTCGGTAGTCAGAAGCAACGAGGTGAGAAGTGAGTTGAGCAAGACGCTCTTGCCGCTGCCTGTGGTCCCTGCGACGAGCAGGTGTGGCATATCGGCGAGGTCGAAGAAGACCGCCCGGCCGGATATGTCCTTCCCCAGACCCACAGGCAGCGTCCAGTCGTTGCCCTCAGGATATTCCTGGAAGACGTCGCCAAGGGTGACCTTCGCCGGTCTAGTGTTGGGCACCTCCACGCCGACGGCGCTCTTGCCCGGGATGGGAGCGAGAATCCGCACCTCGGTCGCAGCCAGAGCGTAGGCTATGTCCTGCTGGAGGTTACGCACCTTGCCCACCTTGACCCCGCTCCCTAGGCGAAGCTCGTAGCGGGTCACCCGCGGCCCGACGACCGCCCTGACCACCTGCGCCTCGACCCCGAGGTCCGATAGCGCCTTCGTGAGCCTGCGGCTGGTCTCCTCGGCGTCGTGCTCAGGGTCCCCACGACCCAAGCTCAAAACGGAGGGAGAAGGCGGGACATACTCCCCAGGTATCTCTTCATTCCCCCCGGCGAACGGGACCGCATCCCGGCGCACCGGCAGCACCACCTCGAGCTCCTCAGTCGCGAACCCGTCCCCGCCGCGGGGCTCCGCGATCTCCGCGTGCAGGTCGCGCACCCCAGCCTTCTCGCTACCACGCTTCTCGCTCCGGCGCTTCTCGCCCCGATCTCCCCCGCCACCGGCGGGCCTCTTCCCCGAACTGCGTCTCTCACGCAACCATGCCAGAAGCGCCTCACCCCAACCTTTAACCGCGACGAAGGCGGACACGGGGCTGACGCCGGTGAGCAAAGAGAGACCTACAACGTAGAGCAGGCTGAGTACAAGCGCCGCCCCGATCGCGCCCCCTGCCCAGTGGACCGCGCCGTAGACACCGCTCCCGAGAAGGCCCCCGGCCTCTGCGTAGTACTCGCTGGAGAAGCGCAACTCCCGCGGCAGCGCAGACGTGAGCGTCGTCGCGCCCGCCACCAGCAGTAGCCCGGCCCCTAGTGCTCGGCGGCCAGGCAGGCGCCCCAGAAGGAGCAGTAGGCCAGCGACCGCGGCGAGCGGAGCTAGAGAGAGACCGGCTATGCCCAGCAGATGCGTCACCGCAACGAGGCCCGCCTCTCCCAGAAACGCCCCACTTCCGCTCAGAAACGCGGCGCTGAAGAACACACCAGCGACGAGCAGCACGACCCCTACCACTTCCCGGGTCACTATCTCCCCGGCGCGGTCCCGTGCCCGCAATAGAAGCCCGCCCCATCTGCGGGGCCCCCTGCTGCTATAGCCCTTCTTCCGCGGCTTTCTACTAGGCGCGCGCTTGCGGTTAGCCACCACCTAAGTCTAAAGCATAAGCCTGCAATTCAACGTCAACTACAACATATAGTAGAGGTCTATGTTTAGACCTCTACTATTAGCGGCAAGATGATGGGACGCTTGCGGGTTCGCTGGGAGAGGAAGGTGGAGAGATCCCTCCGGATGGCGTTCTTCAGCTCGCCCCAGTCCGTGACGTGTCGGCTGGCGGTTCGTTCGAGGGTACGGCGGACGACATCTATGGACTCTTCGACGAGGCCGTTCGCGCCCTGCGAGCTCACGAAGCCGCGTGAGATCACGTCAGGCGGCCCCAGGAGTTCGCCGGACTGGGCGTTCAGGCGGGCGACGACGATGAACATGCCCTCCTCCGATAGTTGTTGCCGCTCGCGCATGATCGCCTCTGAGGTATCTGCCACGCCGCCCCCATCCACGAGGAACATGCCTGCAGGCACGTTATCCAGGCGGCGACCCTCTCCGTTACTGAACTCGACCCTTCCACCGTTCTCGAGCAGAAGGATGTTCTCCTCTGGGATCCCGAGCCTCATCGCCGTCTCTGCGTGGTGTTTGAGGTGACGAAACTCGCCGTGGACGGGCACAAGGTATCGGGGCTTTAGGAGGGAGAGTACGAGCTTCTGCTCCTCCTGGGCGGCGTGCCCTGAGACATGAACTGGCAGCAGAGGGCTATAGAAGACCTCGGCGCCACGCTTCATGAGGTTATTGATTGTGCGCGAGACCCCCCGCTCGTTACCGGGGATAGGGTGCGCCGCGATGATCACCACGTCCCCAGGGCCGACCTCGATAGTGCGGTGGGTGCCGCTCGCGATGCGCGAGAGGGCCGCCAAAGGTTCGCCCTGGGCACCGGTGGTAAGGACGGCGATATCGCCGTCGGGGATCTGGTTGATGTCCCGCTGGTCCACGAGCATCGTATCGGGCAGATCCAGGTATCCCAGATCGCGGGCGATGTGGACGTTGCGGATCATGGAGCGCCCCGTCAGGCCAACTAACCGGTTGTGGTTCTTCGCCGCCTCGACCACCTGGGTGATACGGTGTATGTGCGAGGCGAAGGAGGCGACGATGATCCTGCCCTCCGTCCGCTCGAAGATCTCGTTCAAGGTCTCCCCAACCAGGCGTTCGGAGGGTACGTAACCTGGTCGTTCGCTGTTGGTAGAGTCTCCGAAGTACGCGAGCACGCCCTCGTCGCCAAGGGCTGCGAGGCGCCCCAGGTCCATCGGGCTACCCTCGATCGGCGTCAAGTCTATCTTGTAATCCCCTGAGAATACGACTAGGCCGGCCTTGGTGCGGATAGCGATGGCGACCGCGCCGGGGATGGAGTGGTTGACTTCTATGAACTCCACGCCGAAGCCGCCGACCTCGATCCTCTGTCCGGCATCGACCTCGCGCAGGTCGGCATTCTTTATGCCGAACTCCTGAAGCTTGCTCCGCACGAGCCCAAGCGTGAGCCTTGTCCCGTAGACCGGGACGCCGAACTCCCGGAGCACGTAAGGGAGGGCCCCGACGTGGTCCTCGTGCCCGTGGGTGAGGACTATCCCCCGGATCTCGTCCGGGTGCTCCCTGAGGTAGGTAAAGTCCGGCAGGACTAGATCTATGCCAGGCATCTCTTCGTCAGGGAAGGCCAGGCCGGCATCGACCAGGATCACGCCGCTGTCCTGACGCACGGCGGTCATGTTCTTGCCGATCTCGTCCAACCCTCCCAGGATCACAACCTGTAGGGTCTTGTCGTCTAGCAGTTCGAAATACCTCCTATGTGGAGGCTACAGGCCTCAGACATCAGCCTTATTGCCTGGAGCCTGTAGCCTAACTACTCAAGTGCCTTCCGAGGTCGACCTCCTTAGGACCTACGGCGGAGAGGTACATGTGGTCGAGGTTCAGGTGGTCTCTGGCAAGGCGCTGTATGTCATCCGTACTGACGGCCTCGATGCGGGCGGCGATCTCCTCTGTGGTCAGGAGCTCCGTCCCCGTTATGATGCTTCTTCCGATGCGGTTCATCCGCGCCGCGGTGCTCTCGAGGGCGAGAAGCGTCGAGCTCTTGAGCTGTTGCTTCGTGCGGTCCAACTCCTCCTCGCTGACCCTCTCCTCCTGAACTTTATGCAGCTGCTCTGCGATAACCTTCACTGCCTCTTCGACGTTGCCGGTTGTGGACCCGACGTAGGTCTTGATCGCACCGGCGTCCGAGTAGCCCTGGTGGTAGGAGTACACCGCGTAGGCGAGCCCGCGTTTCTCCCGCACCTCCTGGAAGAGCCGGCTGCTCATCCCGCCGCCGAGCACGTTGTTCAGAGCCGCCATCGCGTAGCGATCTTCGCTCTTGGCCGGGATGCCCAGGGAACCAAGGGAGACGTGGTACTGCTCGGTCTCCTTGTGCTTGTAGAAGAAGCGACTTTCGGGGGGCTCTGGGCTTGCGTCCCGAACGAACTGTTCGCCCTGGGGTAGATCCGAGAACTTCTCCTCGACCATCCGCTCGAGCTCCGCCCGCTCGAGCTTGCCAGCCGCTACCACGAAGACGTTCGGGGCTGTATAGGTGCTCTCGTGAAAAGTTCTCAGGGTTTCGTAGCCCACTCCGCGAACGGTCTCGGCGGAGCCGATGATCGGGCGTCCCAGGGAGTCGCCGTGGAAGATCAGGGACGAGAGGTACTCGTCGGCCATCTGGTCGGGGCGATCCTCGTACATCCTTATCTCCTCGACGATCACCTCACGCTCGCGCTCGAGGTCGGCGAGGGTTGGGCGAAGCACCATATCGCTCATGATGTCGAGGGCCCGTCCCAGGTGCTCGGGCAGGAATCGGGCGTAGAGAACTGTGTATTCTTCGCCGGTCGCAGCGTTCTCCTGGGCACCGATCGCCTCGAAAGCCTGCGCCACGCCCAGAGCGTCCATTTCGGGGGTTCCCTTGAAGAGCATGTGCTCCATCAGGTGGGAGATGCCCGCAACCTGGTCTGCCTCGTCGCGGCTGCCGGCCCGGATCCAGACCCCCAAAGAGACGCTCGTAGCCTCTTCGAGAGGCTCGGATAAGACCCTCAGGCCCCCCTTAAGCTCCTTCTTACCGATGTTGGGATCGGTCACCGACCTCAAGCCTCCAGCTTCTCGAGGGAGATACGGTTTTGCTTGTCTATCTCGAGGACTCGCACCTTCACGCGGTCGCCCTCGTTGACCACATCCTCCACACGTTCTATGCGCTGGCGGCCCGGCGCGAGACGGGAGATGTGGATCAGGCCGTCCCGACCCGGCATCAGCTCGACGAAGGCGCCGAAGTTCGTGGTCTTGACGACCTTGCCCGTGTAGATGTCGCCTGGCTCGACGTCCTTGGTCATGCTGTTAATGGCCGAGAGCGCGCTCTTTACCGAGACCCCATCCACCCCGGCGACAAAGACCGTGCCGTCGTTCTCGACGGAGATACTCACGCCGTACTCTTCCTGCAGGGCATTGATCGTCTTGCCGCCAGGACCGATGAGGAGCCCGATCTTGTCTGTCGGTATCTGCAAGATCTCGACCCGCGGGGCATAATCGGAGATCTCCGGCCTCGGTGAGGCGATGGTCTCCTGCATGACGTCGAGTATCTGGAGCCTACCCAGTCTGGCCTGCTCGAGTGCCTCCTCAAGGAGCCGCGCGGAGACGCCGCTGAGCTTCATGTCCATCTGCAGCGCGGTTATGCCGTCGCGCGTGCCAGCCACCTTGAAGTCCATGTCGCCCATGTGGTCCTCGAGCCCCTGTATGTCGGTGAGGATGACGTAATCCTCGCCCTCCTTCACGAGCCCCATCGCAACCCCGGCGACCGGGGCCTTTATCGGGACGCCGCCGTCCATCAGAGCCAATGTAGAGCCGCAGACGCTCGCCATCGACGATGACCCGTTCGACTCGAGAACCTCGGAGATGATCCTGAGGGCGTAAGGGAAGGTCTCCTCGTCCGGTATGACCGGCAGGAGTGCCCGCTCGGCCAGAGCGCCGTGCCCGATCTCCCGCCGCCGCGGCGAGCCGAGACGCCCGGTCTCGCCGGTCGAGTACGGCGGGAAGTTGTAGTGGTGCATGAAGCGCTTGGTCGTCTGCGGCTCCAGGGTATCGAGCCTCTGCACGAGCCCCATGTCCGCGAGAGCCAGCGAACTGAGCACCTGGGTCTCACCCCTGGTGAAGAGACCGGTGCCGTGTACCCTCGGCAGCACCTCCACCTCTGCGGTCGTCGGGCGGATCTCGTCGAGCTCCCGTAGATCCGTCCGCTTGCGGTCCTCGAGGTAGAGCTCGCGGAAGGCCTCCTTCTCGAGGGTCGAGAAGGCAGCCATGATCTGCGCGGCCTCGGCCTCGTCGCGGCCCTCGGTGAGTTCCTCGCGCAGCGCGTCGAGCGCGTCGTGACGTGCCCGGCGGTCGGTGCTGACGATACCGTCCTTGACCCGAGCCAGATATTGGGTGCGGAGGTCGCCGACGAAGGGGTTCTCCTCGCCATGATCGACCTGCTGCTTCTCTTTGCCGAATTCCGCAGCCCACTGCGCTATGGCCTCGGCCTGGGCGCGGATTGCCTCCTGGGCAATGCTCAACGCCTCCACCATCACGTCCTCGGTGACCTCGTTGGCGCCGGCCTCGACCATCGTGATGGCCTCCCTGGTCCCAGCTACCACGAGGTCGAGGTCGCTCTCGGCTATCTGCTGGTAGGTAGGGTTGAGGATGTATCCGCCGTCGAGGTCGCGTCCGACGCGCACGGCCCCGATCGGGCCGTCGAGCGGGATGTCTGAGAGCGCGAGAGCCGCGGAGGCCCCGACCATGCTCACGGTGTCGTAAGGGGTGTCCTGGTCGGCGACTAGCACCGTGCCAATGACCTGTATCTCGTAGTGGTAGTCCTTGGGGAAGAGCGGCCTCAGCGGCCTGTCCGTGAGCCTGGACGTGAGTATGGCCCTCTCGGAGGGTCTACCCTCGCGCTTTATGAAGCCGCCGGGGATCTTGCCAGCAGAGGACATCCTCTCCTCGATGTCCACGCTCAGCGGCAAGAACGTGGCGCCGGGGCGCGGCACCTCCGAGCGGGTCGCGGTGGATAGCACCATCGTATCGCCGAGCCTGGCCGTGACGGCGCCACCGGCCTGCTTGGCCAGACGCCCGGTTTCGAGCATGATCGACCGCTCGCCTGTGGGGATCTCTAGACGCA
The DNA here is from genome assembly GCA_035947015.1 of Rubrobacteraceae bacterium. Classification (GTDB taxonomy): domain Bacteria; phylum Actinomycetota; class Rubrobacteria; order Rubrobacterales; family Rubrobacteraceae; genus JALYGY01. The sequence continues at coordinate 8,189 of DASZKL010000277.1, read as the reverse complement.
TATTCTTTTCTCTCCTCTTGCTTCTCGAATTTCTCGCCCGAACCGTGCTACCGGTACTTAACGGCGCAGGCCGAGCTTGGCGATTAGCGCCCTGTAGCGCTCGACGTCTTTCTTCTGCAGGTACTTGAGCAGCCGACGGCGCCTGCCGACCATCTTGAGCAGGCCCTGCCGCGAGTGGTAATCGTGCTTGTGCTCGCGCAGATGCTCAGTGAGATGCGCTATGCGCCGCGTAAGCACCGCAACCTGCACCTCCGGCGATCCCGTATCGCCATCGTGCGTCCGGTGCTCCTGTATTAGCTCCTCTTTGTTCTCAACTACCGCCAACTTCTTTTTCTCCTCTTTTTCTCTCTATCTCAACCTATTCAACGCTATATGCTACCACATGCATCAAATCGTATCTTTCGTTATTCTCCGGGCCGCTTCCACATCCCGCGCTATCTGTTCTTTGAGTTCTTCCACGCCCGAAAACCTCTTCTCTGGCCTTATCCTACGCACGAAGCTGACGTCCACCACACGCCCGTAGAGGTCTCCCTCGAAGTCGATGAGGTAGGCCTCGACGCGGCTCTCGCCGCGCTCGAAGGTCGGGGCCAGTCCGACGTTGGTGCAAGCCGGGTAGAGGGCCTTCCCCACGCGCACGAACCCCGCGTACACGCCCCGGGCGGGTACGACGACGGCCTGATCCGGCACCACGTTCGCTGTCGGGAAGCCTAGAATCCTCCCCCGCCGGTCGCCGACCGCCACCTCACCCCTGAGAACGTACGGCCTCCCCAGGAGGCTCGCGGCCAGACCTACCTCGCCCTGCGCGACGAGCTCCCGGATGCGCGTCGAGCTGATCCCCCCCTTCCCCGCCTCGTCCTCGACCGCGACCGCGAAGACCTCCGCACCGTAGGAGCGCATGAGCCGCTCCAGCTCCGCTACGTCACCGGCAGCTCTGTGCCCGAACCGGAAGTTCTCCCCGACCACTACGGCCTCCGCCCCGATCTCGCCCACGAGCACGTCCCCGACGAACTCCTTAGGGCTCTTTTTGGAGAGCTCTTGGTCGAAGCGTATGACCCTTACCTCGTCCGCGCCGTAGCGCAGCAGAGCCTCCCGCCGCAACTCGAGCGTCGTGAGGAGCTTGGGCTGCACCCGCGGCCCCAAGATCGCTCGCGGGTGGGGATCAAAGGTCGCCGCCACGACCCTCGCTCCTCTCCTCCTCCCCTCTTCCACCGCACGCCGCATGACCGCCTGATGCCCGAGGTGTACCCCGTCGAAGTTGCCCAGAGCCACCACTACCCCCCGCACAACACGACCTCAGCCTTCGCCGCCTCGCCAGCACCCCTGTACACGGCGAGCAACTCTCCCTCCCGCTCAACCCGAAAACTGCCCTCTATCCTACCCACATGGAGCACCCTACCGCTGCGCACCGCCAGGGCTCCCTCCTCATCCACTTCCACCGCAGGTAGGTGCGAGATCACCACGTTTGCGTGTATTATGCGGTTACGAATGCCGGCTCGGGCTAGTTTATCGGGTTCGACGGCCTCCCCGACGCTCAGGTGGCCGACCCGGGTGCGGCGCAGGGCGGTGAGGTAGGCGCCGGTACCCAGGTGCTCTGCGATGTCGGAGATGAGGGTTCTGACGTAGGTTCCGCTGCTGCAGGAGACCTCGAAGGTGGCGCTCCGCGCCGCCGGGTCGGTCCCGACGAGCGTCAGGGAGTGGACGACCACCTGACGAGCTTCGCGCTCAACGCTCACGCCGCGACGGTGGAGCTCGTAGAGGCGGGTGCCTTCGCGTTTGAGGGCGGAGGCCATCGGCGGAACCTGGCGGATGTCGCCTGTAAATTCCCCAAGGGCGGCCCGCAGGTCGCCCTCGTCGGGCATCCGGGTGTCGATGCGGGTTATGTTGCCCTCGGCGTCAAGCGTGTCGGAGACGGCGCCGAAACGGGCGGTAGCGGTGTAGACCTTGCGCAGGGCGGTGAGGTAGCGGGAGAGGCGGGTTGTGCGGCCGATCAGGATCACCATGAGCCCCGAGGCCATAGGGTCGAGGGTGCCGGTGTGCCCAACCTTGGTCTTCTTCGGGAGGAGGCGTTTGACCTTCGAGACCGCGCGCGCACTCGTGATACCTGGCGGCTTGTCGAGGAGAAGGGCGCCTATTGGGGCGCGCTCGGTTATCGCGCTCCCCCGAGATCCAGGCGGTCGGCGAGGATTCCCAGCAGCTCCTCCTTTGCTTCGTGGGGTCGCATGCCGCGCCTCGTGTAGCCAGCGGCCAGCTTGTGCCCGCCGCCGCCGAAGAGGCGTGCGATCTCACCCACGTCTACCGTCTCGGAGCGCAGCGATCCCTTGGTGCCCTCGGGCACCTCGCGCAGGTGCGCCACCACGTCGACGCCGGCGACGGCGCGTAGCTGGTCTATGGCCTCCTTGGAGTCTAGCTCGGTGGCCCCGGTGCGCGCGTAGTCGTCGTTGTCGACGGTAGAGATGAGCGCTTCCCCGTAGCGGCGGGCGTTCGCCAGAGAGACACCCACGATGTTCAATTGTTCGATGCTCCCGCGGCGGTTGATCCGCTCGTGCACCTCTGCCGGGACCACGCCGGCTCGCAGAAGGTCGGCGACGAGCTCGTGCGCCCTTGGGGAGATGTTCCTGAAGCGGAAGTCGCCCGTGTCGGTCCTGATGCCGGCGTAGAGCGCCTCGGCGGCGTACTTATCGAGTGGGATGTCAAGCTCGGCGTAGAGGTCGGCGACGATCTCCGCGCTCGCCGCGGCGCGAGCGTTTACCAGGTTGAACTCGGCGTAGAGCGGGTTGTCCTCGTGGTGGTCGAGGTTGAGGCGCGCCCCGGACTTTGGGATCGGTACCCCCGTCCTATCGGCCCTCGAGGTGTCCACGACGAGGAGATCGTAGCCTTCGGGAAGCTCGCGGAAGGACTCGTCTGGCAAGAGCCACCTTAGGTAGTTCGGCACCTCTTCTGCGTGGCAGAAGATCGCCGCTGCACCCAGAGCGCGCATCAGGCTAACGAGCGCCGCCGAGGCACCTATGGCGTCCCCGTCCGCGCCAACGTGCGTCGTGACCGCGACGCGGTCCAGCGTCTTCAAGAACACCGCAACCTCGCGCGTTGTGTTATTCCTCGTGCGCGTCGTCATCCGATCTTACCTCCCTCAGAGCGCTCTCTATCCTGGTTGCCTGCTCCACGACCGGGTCCGGCTCGAAGCGGAGCCGGGGCGTCCGCTTCAGGCGGGTCTGCGCCCCGACAGCGGCCTGGATGCGTCCGGCCGCGCTCTGCAGGCCTGCCCGAGCCTCCGCGGCGCTACCCCTCGAGAGGACGCTGTAGAAGACCGTCGCGTTCGCGAGGTCAGGGCTCACGCGAATGCCGGTAATCGTGACGAGCCCCTGGATCCTCGGGTCAGAGAGCGTTGTGACCTCCTCACCGACGATCTCGAGCATCTGGGACTCCACCCTGCGCGCACGCCCGCTCACAGCTTTACGAACTCCTCGCGCCACTCCACGATCGCCAGTTCCTCGTAGTTGAGAAGGGCGCGCCGGATCTCCTCGCGCTTCTCCTCTGCGGCGCTCAACGAGACCGCCGCCACGGCCAGCTCCACCGTCGCGCGCTGCCAGCGGTCCTGGTTGTCCGTCTCCACAACGGAGACGTTCTTGCGGCGCAGCCTATCCTTTATGGAGCGGAGCGTCTGGCGTTTTTCCTTCAAGCTGGAGGCGAAGGGGAGCTCCAGCTCCAGCCTAACGGCGCAGAACAAAAAGGCTCTCTAGTGCTACCTGGGGACCTCGACGACCTCGAAGAACTCCAAAACGTCGCCCTCCTTCACGTCGTTGAAGTTCTCGATGCCGACACCACACTCGAAGCCCTCGCGAACCGAACGGACATCGTCCTTGAAGCGCTTGAGGGAGGAGATGTTGCCCTCGTAGACAACGACCCCGTCGCGTACTATGCGTACGCGGTCGTTGCGCGAGATCTCGCCGCCGGTGACGTAGCAGCCCGCTACCGTGCCAGTGCCGGGCACGCGGAAAGTCGCGCGCACCTCGGCAGTTCCCGTCTCTCTCTCTGCGGTCTCGGGGGCGAGCATTCCCCGCATGGCGGCCTCGATCTCTTCGAGGGCCTTGTAGATCACGTCATAGGTCCGGATCTCCACGCCCTCCCTCTCGGCGACCTGCTTGGCATTGTTCGTAGGCCTGACGTTGAAGCCGAGAAGGATCCCGTCGCTCGCCGAGGCGAGCATGACGTCGGAGTCGGCGATAGCGCCGACTCCGCTCCTTACGACGTTGACCCGCACCTCTCCGGTGGAGAGCCTGGCGAGAGCCTCCTTGAGCGCCTCGACCGAGCCGGCCACGTCCGCCTTGACGACGAGGTTGAGGTCCTGCGTGCCGCCCTCGCCGAGGAGCTCCTCGAGCGTCCGGCGCGTTCCTCCCTGCTGGGCGAGCTCCTGGCGCCTCATAGCGGCCTCTGCCTGCTGCGCCCGATCACGTGCGATCCGCTCGTGGTCGACGGCCTCGAAGCGGGTTCCGGCCTCGGGGACCCCCGAGAGGCCAAGGATCTCCACGGGGCTACCCGGCCCGGCGTCCGTAACGCGCGTACCCGTGTAGTTGAGCATCGCCCGTACCCGGCCGTAGGCTGTGCCGGCGAGCACAGCGTCGCCTTTGTGGAGAGTGCCCCTGTTCAACAGAAGCGTCGCCACGGGCCCGCGGCCAGGGTCGCGCTCGCCCTCGATCACGTACCCGTTCGCGGGCGCCTGTGGGTTGGCCTTGAGATCCTCGAGCTCTGCCACGACGAGGATGTTCTCGAGCAGCTCGTCGATCCCCTCCCCGGTCTTGGCCGAGACCGGCACCGAAACCGTCTCGCCGCCCCACGCCTCAGGGGTGAGACCCTGCTCGGCGAGTTCTCCCATAACCCTGTCCTGGTTGGCATTCGGGATGTCGATCTTGTTGATGGCGACCACTATGGGCACGCCCGCGGCCCGGGCGTGCTCTATGGCCTCCAGGGTCTGTGGCATGACGCCGTCGTCGGCGGCGACGACTAGGACTACTATGTCCGTCACCTTCGCCCCGCGGGCGCGCATCTCGGTGAACGCCTCGTGGCCCGGCGTGTCGATGAAGGTTATCTTCTTCCCGCCGCTCCCGACCTGGTACGCCCCGATGTGCTGCGTGATACCCCCGGCCTCCCCAGACTGGACGTTCGCGCTGCGGATGCGATCCAGAAGGCTCGTCTTCCCGTGGTCAACGTGCCCCATGACGGTGACAACCGGAGGCTTCTCGACGAGATCCTCTGGCCTGTCGTCCGGTGCGACCTCCTCCGGCGCGGGCTCCTCCACGGCCCCGATCTCGACCTCCACCTCGAGCTCCTCGGCGACGAGCTCTATCTCCTCGGCCGAGAGCGTCTGGGTGAGGGTCTTCATCTCACCAAGAGACATGAGCACCTTGATGATCTGGGTGGGAGGAACGCCCAGAGCGTCGCCGAGGTCCTTGACCGAAGCCCCGGGTTCAACGCGCACCCCGCCCTTCTCCACCGGCTTCTCCTCGACCGGGGCCTTCTCTGGCTCCTTGGGGGCAGCCGGAGCGACCGTCGGGCGGGGGGTCCGACTTGTGGCGCTGGCGTCTATGACTACCCGACGCCGCTTCTTCTCCTTTTTCTCCGGCGTGCTCACGGGTTCCTCCGCAGGGGCTGCCGCTATGGTGGCGCCGTGCCCCGAGCGCTCGGCCTCGTTGCGAGCCTCCCTAGCCTCGGCCTCCTGAGCCTCCGTCCGGCCGTTCTGCCCGTCGGTCCCATCCCCGAATACCCTCTCGTAGACCGGGTCTTCTACCGATGCGGAGTGGTGCTTTACCTGTACGCCGGCCTCGTTGAGGCGGCCGATCACCTCTTTTGTATCTAGATCCAGCTCTCTTGCTATCTCGTAAACACGCTTACTCATCCGTTACCCCCTGCTGGCCCTCCACCATGCCCTCGAACTGCGCAGCCTGCGCCTGGTGCGAGGGGATGCCACAGAAGAGAGAGCCGGAGAGCGCCATGTTCGCACACCGCCGGCCATTGGAGAGGACGGCGCGGCAGCGGTGCATCGACGAGTCCTCGTCGGGCTCCCAATCCTCCTCCTCATCCTCGTATTCTACGGCCTGGCTCTCGGGCTTTATGTCTATCTTCCAGTCGGTCAGCTTGACGGCGAGGCGAGCGTTCTGACCCTCGCGGCCGATAGCCAGCGACAACTGGTCGTCGGGCACGATGACCTCGGCCTGCCGCTCGTCCTCATCCAGGTAGACCTCGCGCACGCGCGCGGGACTCAGCGCCTTCGCGATAAAGCGTGCTGGTTCCGGGTCCCACTGAATAATGTCTATCTTCTCGTTCCGGAGCTCGGATACTACCGCTCGCACGCGGCTGCCCCGGGGACCGACGCACGCCCCAACCGGGTCTATCCCCGACTCGTTCGACCACACGGCGACCTTCGAGCGCAGACCCGCCTCGCGCGCCACGGCCTTGATCTCGACGAGCCCGTCGTAGATCTCCGGCACCTCCAGCTTGAAGAGCTCCCGCAGCAGGCCCTCGTGACGGCGGCTCACCGTCAAGCTCGGGCCCCGGCCGGCCTCCCGAATCTCCAGAATGTACACCTTGAGCCGCTGGCCGTTTTCGTAGCGCTCGTTGGGAACCTGCTCGCTGGCCGGCAAGAGCGCCTCGACCCTCCCTAGATCCACGAGCGTCATCCGCCGGTGTGCCTGCTGGACGATGCCGGTGACGACCTCGCCCATGCGCCCGCCGTACTCCTCGAGGAGCTGCGCGCTGTGCACCTCGTTGAGGCGCTGGTAGAAAGTCTGGCGCATTACCTGGGCGGCTATGCGGGTGAAGTCGTCGGGGGTTACATCCTCGCCGTCCTTCATCACCCTGAGGTCGCCAGTCTCCCGGTCCAGGACGACCACGGCGCCCTCGACAGCCTCCTCCCTATTCTCGTAGGCCGCGAGCAGGGACTCCTCGAGCACCCCCTTCACCGTCTCGAAAGGGATGCCCTTGTCCGTCTCTATCTCGTGCAGCGCTGACAACAATGCAGTATTCATCTGTATATGTCCTCCTTGAGGTGCGCGCGAGAGACGGAGCCGAACGGCAGCTCCACCTCTCCTCCCCCCTCTAAGAGTTTTAGTACGAATTCTCTTTGACCGGCCCGCTCTATGATGCCGGTGAAGTTCCGGCGCCCCTCCACGGGGTCTGTGGTGCGGACCTTGGCCTCCCGCCCCACGAAGCGCCGGAAGTGCTCTGGCTTGGTCAGCGGACGCTCTATGCCCGGCGACGAGACCTCGAAGGAACCGTCATACCCCTCGGCCTCGAGAGCCGGCGAGACGGCGGAGACGACGCGCGAGCAGAACTCGTGATCCACCGGACCGTCCTCCCGGTCTACGAGCAGCGTCAACACAGGACCCGCCGAGAAACGGGCCTCCACGAGCTCGGTCCCCCCAGGGAGCGAGCCCTCTACTACCTGCGCCAACCTCTCCAGCCTCGCCGTCGCTCTCACCTTCTCCAAACCGTAAAAAAAGCAACGGGTCCTGGCAGACCCCTTGCTCTCGTGCAGCAACTGCGATTATATCGCAGAGTATGTAGGTTACAAGGGGCCGGGCTTCGCCTGCAGGCTAGGGGTTTCAGGCCTCAGGAACCCCTCGTCGCGATGACGGCGGCGCATTCTTGTGTCGTGAGGATTTATGTCGCCGCAAGTCTCGCATTGTTGAGCCACAGCTATCCGCGCCTGTCGGGTTTGCCGCGCGGCTCCACGAGCCAGAGGTCTGCTCGAGCGAAGTCGTCGAGGCCGGCAGCTACTCCGATAGCGAGGTACTCCACGGCTACGGCGACTCCCTCGGCTTTCGCTTCGACGTGCACGACGTTCAGCGCAAAAGGTCCGTGCTTGAGCGCCTCACGCCAGTTCGTCGGATGAAGCGAGCCTTCTCGGATCTCAGAACCTTGGAGGCGATCCGATGCCGCTGCGCGTCGCGCTCGTGCCGGTCTCGGCGATCGCGCCCGGTCCCGCCTGAGCCACGAGAACTCGAAGGAGCAAAACCCACTTCCAGTATTCAGGAACGGTGAAACCCCAGGCCACCCGCCGCGCTTGCGGCTTCGACTACGAGCTCGAGAACGCCTACTTTGCCTGAAGCCTACTTACGTCCATCCTGCTCTATCTCCTCGAAAAGGGCGTCGAAGATCTCGTCGCGGTGCACCTTCCGGAGAGGCTGGCCCTTGGC
>DASZKL010000276.1:0-3621 GCA_035947015.1 Rubrobacteraceae bacterium | reverse complement strand
CCCGGAGAAGACGGCGACCAGCACGAGGCTGCTGCGATCGGCGTGGTCAACGAGGCGCGGGGCTAGCTCTGCGGCTATCTCCCGCAGCACCGGGAGGAGTCGATAGGCCAGGAGGCCAAGAGAGACAGTAGAGACGGCGGTCAAAGTGCCGAGCAAGACGCTCAGGGCGGCCGATTCGCCCGCGAGGTGGAGGTCGAGACCCCGCAAACCGCTCCAGAGAACTGCCGCGACGGTGAGAGAGCCGTAGAAGAGGGCCGCGAACCTAACGAAGTGGGGTCCCACCGACCGTCTCCTCAACAGGCATGGCGGCGTGGTCTGCTCGAGGGCCCACAGGAGCTATTCTACATGCGGGGTCAGGTCGCGTCCGCCTTGGCTCTGCAAGGCGTTAGCTGGTCGTTAGCTGGACAGGACCATACTTACGGACGAGAAGTGCGTTGTTCGGTTACCCAGGCCGCCAGTTGCGCCCGCGACTCCAGCCTGAGCTTCCTTAGGATCTTGCCCACGTGGGTTGTGACCATGCGCTCGGCTCTCCCAAGCTCCGAGGCGTGGAACCTACCGGTGGCGGTTCAAGAGCGGTCGCGTTGACCCCACCCTCTGGAGCGTAAGGAGGGTGATGTCGTCTTCCTGCTCCCACCCTTCCCCTGTGAAGCGCCCCAGCTTCTCCATCAAAGTGGCGCTCAGACCTGTCCCACCCTCCCCGGCGCGCTCGCTCAGGAGATCCCGAAGTCGAGGGGTTCCGAACATCTCGCCCTGTGGGGAGTGCGCCTCTATCAGCCCGTCGGTGTAGAACAGCACGCGTTCTGCAGGCGCCAGAGAGATCTCTTGCTCTTCATAGGTCATCTGCGGCATAAGGCCCAATGGCATCCCTCTAGCCACAAGGTCGGTCGTCGCCGTGCCTTCGTCGTTGCGCCTGCCACTACAGCATGGGAGGTTGTGTCCGGCGTTGGCAAAGCTCAATCGCCCGCTCTGTAGCTCGAGGATAGCGTAGAAGCAGGTGACGAACATATTTGGCGGGATGCGAGCCACCAACGTCTCGTTTACTCGAGAGAGGGCCTCACCTGGGGAGTTTCCCGAGTCTCGGGCTACAGCCCTGAGCATCGAACACGTTGCGGTTACCGCTAGAGCGGCTGGCATGCCTTTACCCGTGGCGTCCCCCACTGCGAGTCCTACCCTGCCGTCATCTAGCTCGAAGAAGTCGTAGAAGTCTCCTCCGACCTCCCTGGCTGGCTGGTAGTAGGGAGTGATCTCCCATCCCTCAAGCTCTGGCACCTCCGTGGGGAGCGAGGCTTGCTGGGTGCGCTGTGCGACCCTGAGCTCCTGCTCGACCCGCTCCCGCTCGCGCATCTCTTGCTCTAGACGCCGCTGCGTCAGCTCTGCGAGCCCGCTCCCCTGGCTCCACTCGTCGGTGATCCTTCCCCCAGCCAGGCGGTGGACGAGGAAGAGCAGGGCTTCGAACCCTTTGCCGGCGGGCGCCAAACCCATATACTCCTGGTTGTGGGCGGCGCTTGCGGAGAAGATGGTCAGCACTTCGTCACCTTCGGCGATTTGCTTCTCGATTACGTAGCGGCTGTCGGAGAAGGCGGCATGATACGCAATGAACCCCTGCAAGTAGCCCTCGCGGTCGGGTACTTGGCCGGGAATCGGGTTGTGGTTGACGAAGTCGGGGGCGAGCAACTCCCCAACCACTGCCACGTCGCCCTTGGCATGCGCTTCCAAGAAGCGGCGAACCAGAGCCTTGTTCTCCTCTTCCACCGACATGCTTCCTCCTACGGGCTCTCCGTGGCACCGGGCGCCCACATGGTGCCACCACTCTCGCTTCGGTGCACCCAGCATAGGGTTATTCACCCAAGTACCTAGAGAGAGGTTTTCGCGGAGGTTCGCTTGCGGCGTCGCCGGAGTGAGCATATCGTGGACGGGATATGGGCTGATGCGAGTGAGCGAGGCACGCTACGAGATAGAGTTCGAGGACACGTTCGACGATGACGTGTTGAGCGAGCGTCGCTGGGTCCCGTTCTACCTGCCGCATTGGAGCAGCCGCGAGCGCGCCGCAGCTCGGTACGAGGTTGGCGGGGGCCAGTTGCGGTTGCTAATCGAGAGCGACCAGGAGCCCTGGTGCCCCGAGCTCGACGGCGAGGTCCGGGTGTCGTCGCTGCAGACCGGCGTCTTCGCCGGTCCGGTCGGAAGCAAGTTCGGGCAGCACCGCTTCACCCCCGACGCCTTCGTCCGCGAGGCACAGGAGAACGTACGGCTGTACACCCCGCGCTACGGTCGCATCGAGATGCGAGCCAAGGCCACCGACGACCCGCGTTGCATGGTGGCTCTGTGGATGATCGGCTACGAGGATGAGCCCGCGCGCTCGGCTGAGATATGCGTCTGCGAAATCTTCGGGCGCGACGTGTCGGCGGAGCGCGCATTCGTGGGCGTGGGCATCCACCCCTTCGGTGACCCGCGGATTACCGACGATTTCTCGGCGGAGATGGTGCCGATCGACGCTCGTGAGTTCCACGTCTACGCGGCGGAGTGGACGCCCGAGTACGTGGCGTTCTTTATCGACGGCGAGCACATCAAGACCGTCGGGCAGTCTCCGTCCTACCCGATGCAGCTGATGCTCAACCTCTACGAATTCCCCGACGCCACCGGCGACACGTTTACCGCGGAAACCTACCCTAAGGAGTTCGTCGTGGACTACGTGCGCGGGTACAAGCTGGTACAGGGCTAGCCGACTCCTACTCCTCTACTAACTAAGGCTAGTAGACGTCGGATTCCCAAGCCCCAGAGAGACACAGGGGAGGAATACTCTGGATGAGAGGATCGGGCAATCTGTCGCGTCTCGGTTGCCTTGGGTTCCTTAACCGGGGTACCGTGCGCGGACCGGAAGTGATTCATCTGCGGATAGACTCCGGGCTGAGAGCGGGTTGCCCTCCAGGTTCGTCTAGAATCCTACCCTGTTCACCAACGTACTGGTCTAGGTGTTCTCGGATTTCCCCACCCGCCCTGCTATTCACCGATCTCCGGGTAAGGCTTAGGCTCCCGAGGAACGAGGTCAGTGGGTGAGTAAGGCTTCTAGGGCCGCGATGACGACGCCGATCCCGGCGAGCGTGAACCCGGACCAGAGCGCCGCCAAGGGCGAGGCTTGGCCCGAGACGCGCCGCATGACGATCCCCGTCGCAGCGAGACGCAACACGACGACGGCCTCGGCGAGCAGTTGTGACAACGCAGGTGGGAGCCAGCCGACGGCGCCGAGGGCGAAGAACACGGCCGGAGTGGAGCCGGAGCTCGCGATCGGCACGGCGTCCCGCGCCTCTTGCGTGAGGTGCAGACGCGCCTCGTCGTCGGTGCGGCCAATGGATTGGCCGATGCTGTGGGCAGCGACATGGGCGAGAAATGTCGTGCCCGAGGTCGCGACAACGATAACGACGGCGGTCCAGGGGGCGATGCTCTCGTGGGAGGTCGCGACGATCGCGGCGAGCACGAGGATATTGCCGTAGACGTAGGCGCCCGCGCGACTGCACGCTCGCTTGACGGGTAGGCCGCGTAGGTCTCGGGCTGGAACCACCGTCTCATCATAAGCCAAAGCGGCCGCAAGAGCGCGCAACGAGGGCCGGAGCGTCTTGCCCCGGC
>DASZKL010000275.1:0-3028 GCA_035947015.1 Rubrobacteraceae bacterium | reverse complement strand
GGCCTTCGATGGGGACGCCGATCGGGTCTTCGTCGTGGACGAGAAGGGAGAGACGATCTCCGGCGACCTGCTCGCCACGCTCGTCGCCAAGAACGTCCTCGAGAAGGAGCCCGGCGCTACCATCCTCTACAGCGCGGTCTGCTCCAAGGCCTTCCCAGAGCTCGTCGCGCGCGAGGGTGGGAAGGCGATCCGCACCAAGGCGGGACACTCCATCATCAAGCCGCAGATGCGCGAGAACGACGCCGCTTTCGGCGGCGAGCACTCAGGGCACTTCTACTTCAGGGACAACTACTTCGCCGACTCCGGGATAATCGCGATGCTGACCGTCGCCGAGCTAGTCGCGCGCCAGGAGGGGCCGCTCTCCGAGCTGCTATCCCCCATAGACCCCTACGTCCGGTCCGGTGAGATCAACTCCGAGGTCGAAGACCAGTCGGCGACGCTCGAGAAGGTCGAAGAGCACTACGCCCAACGCGACGACCCCAAGATAGACCACCTCGACGGCCTCACCGTGGACTTCGGGGACTGGTGGTTCAACCTGCGCCCGTCGAACACCGAACCGCTCCTCAGGCTCAACGTAGAGGCCAGCGATCGCGAGACGATGGAACGCGAGCGCGACGAATTGTTGAGCCTCATAAGGGGCTAGTTAGTCCGCTGGCTCCTTACGGTCGCCGGCTTCTCAGCTAGGAGGCCTGAAGGCCGGAGCGTGCTAGCTGACCGTAATCAAGTTGCGGACCTCGCGAACGCCTTCGACGCCGGAGGCGATCTCACCGGCCGCCGCTTTGGCCTCCTCCGAGGGTGCCTCGCCCCTGAGTTCCGCTATCCCGTCGTTGACCTCAACGTTGACGCGCGGCATGTCCATGGTGCGCGGGTCCTCGCCGATCTGGGTTCGTATCCGCTGCTCGACCTCTTCCTGTTGCTCGCCCACCCCTTCGACGGAGCCGCGTTGCTCCTGACCGATGAGCGGACCTGAGGAAGGATCGGAGTAACTCCGCTCGGAGCCCGTGCGGGTGTCACTCCCTGCCGTCCCGGTCGGAGTTCCGGTGCCCCACGTCTCGCCACGCTGTCCGGCGGGGCTGCCGGCGTCGGGCGAGTGCTGCCCTGTCGTATCCGTGAAGGAGGAAGAAGCGCCGCCGTTCCTGCTGGAACGGGCGATCGCGGTTCCCACAGCGAGACCGACCAGCGCGAAGAAGCCGTACTTCAAGAAGCGCAACCCTCTGGGCTCCTGGGAACTCGCGGCCCTACGGACGAGCCTCGCCTGTCCTTTGCCGGCCTTCCAAGCTGCTCTACCGGCGACCTTGCCCGCCCTTGGGGCCACCCGAGCTCCTATCCTTGCGCCAGCCTTGCCGGCCTTTCCCTTCTTGCTCGCCATTCACTACCTCCATCTTCGCAGAGTAACTATCACGAACCAGATACCCCGAAAGGCCGCTTCGAAAACAGAGTCGCAGGGATTAGATGCCTCCGGTCACCCCAAGCCTGTTCATCACACCTTTGACGCCAGGCACCTCCCGGACGGCGGCCTCGATCCCCTCCTTCTCCTCCGCGCTTCGCACGGCTCCATGCAGCGTGACGACGAAAGAGCAGGAGCTAACGTTGAGCCGCGGTGTTCTCGGCGAGCGCCTTCCGAGGGCGCCGCGCACGAGCTGGACGAGCAGGGCGTCGTTCGCGGGGGCACCCTCCTCAAAGGTCTCCCGGCCCACGTTACCGCTGCGAACGCAGCCTTGGCACGAGGGTTAGGTTGCGATAGCGCATCCGGCGCTCGTTCAGGGGCTCTTCGAACTCGGCCTCGCGGGCGAACCTCACCTCGCCGGTCGCGGCGGCCTCGACCAGGGCGACGAGGTCCTCTCTCTCGGAGGGGGAGAGTCCCGAGGCATCGACGTTCTCTCGCTCGAAGAGCCTCACGCGCCGGGCGAAGGAGATGAAGATGCTGCACGGTTCGGGGCAGGGGATCTCACCCTCTCCCCTCTGTATTTGGAGGGGGGTATCTTCGTCTACGTCCCATAGAGTCTTCTTCAGGCAGACGGCATCCTCGCAGCAGGCTCGCGCAGCGAGTTGCACCCCGCTGTCTGAGAGGCGCTGGATCCTCTTGTAGATACCGCTCTGGCGCGAGGCGTTCGCGCGAAAGCTCGTCGTCTCGAGCCTCCCCTCCCTGCGGAGGTGCCAGTGGACGACGCCCGCAGGGTAGAGGTAGTTCATGGCGAGTGCGAGCTCTCTCGCGTCAGAGAGCTGGATCTCCCACCCTCGCCTGAGGTTAGGGGAGCTCTTGAGCGGCCTGTACTCGCTCTCCTCGGTGAGCTTGGCGATCTCTCGCGCCGTCCGCGGGTCTTCGTGGACCTCCAGATCCGGCGCGCCCAAGTCCTCTATGTGGCGCACCGAGTAACCAGGAGGCTTCGAGCGTACCAGTACCTGGCCGAAGATGCGCCCTTCGGTAGACTCGTCGATCCACGCGGCGAACGCCTCGCGGGAGGCCGCCGCAACGTTCGTCTCAGGAGGCGCTTCGGGCAACGTCATTCTCCCGTACGGTCTCGCGGGCGCGGGCGGCTATGAGGTTCGCCATCGAGGGGTGCGTGCCGACCGGTGCGCCGTAGAAGATGGTCCTGTCCTCGCGCGCAGTGACCTCCCCGGTGAGGCCGAGGTCCTGGGGGATGGTCTCGCGCGTGTGCCATCCCTCGCCGATAAAGACGGGGATCAGGATCACGTTCCTCGCGGCCACGCCCCCGACTACGCCCGAGATCTCGGGCTCCTGATCGAGGAAGCCAACCTCGACTAGGTCGTATACCCTACGCTCCCGAATACGCTCGGCGTTCAGGTAGATGACGCCCCCCGAGTTCTTGTTCAGGTCGGTTCCGTGCCCGAGCAGCACGAGCGCGGTGCGCCCCGAGTACTGCTTGCCGCGCATCAGGTCGCCCACGCGTTCCAGGATCACATCGGGCATCCCCTCGAAGGTCCCCAATGGCCCCGCGTAGCGGACGGTCTTGTACCCCTTCTTCGTCACGAGCCCGTCGATGCCGAGCTCCCTCGGTACGACCTG
>DASZKL010000274.1:0-3302 GCA_035947015.1 Rubrobacteraceae bacterium | reverse complement strand
CTCGTAGCACTCCTCCAGTTTCATCGTCAGATCTCCCGCCCTATGCGCTCCGCTGCGAGCCGGGCGCCGATGGTGACGAGCGGCACCCCGGTGCCGGGACGGGTGCTGGCCCCGACGAAATACAGCCCACCGATACTGCGCGAGGCGAGCGGCGGCCTGAAGTACCCGACCTGCGAGATCCCGTGCCCGATCCCGAAGGCCGCGCCCTTCTCCAGGTTGTAGTCCCTCTTCCAGTCTTCTGGGGTCAGGACCCTCTCGAAGACTATCCTCTGCCTGATGTCCCCTATCCCCGCCTTCTCCTCCAGCAGGTCGTAGACCCTCTCCTTGAACGGCCCGCCCTCGCGCTCCCAGTCGACTCCAGGCCCCAGGTGCGGCACCGGCACGAGGACGTAGAACGCCGCCATCCCCTCGGGGGCTGCGTCCGGATCCGTGCGGGAGGCGACGTTGGTGTAGAAGGACGGATCTTCGGGCAAACGCCCGTGGCGAAAGATGGCCTCGAAGTTCTCCCTGTATTCCTTCGAGAGGTAGACGTTGTGGTGCAGGAGGTGGTCGTAGTCGCGGCCCAGGCCGAGGTACAGCATGAACGCAGACGCCGTGTACCTCAGGCGCCCCGGTGAGCGCGGTCTGAAATCCCTGAGTGCGGATTCAGGGAGGAGACTCCGGTAGACGTACGGGAGGTCGGCGTTGGCGAGCACCGCGTCAGCCCCGATCTCCTCTCCGTCCACCCGTACGCCGGTAGCCCGGTCTTTGGTCACGACGATCTTTTCGACAGTACTCCCCGAGTTTATCCTCACCCCAAGCTCATCCGCGAGGCGGCCGAGTCCCTCGACGAGGGAGTACATCCCGCCGCGCGGAAACCACAGGCCGTCCTCGGCCAGCTCGGTGTAGGGGAGCAGGGCGTAGACCGCCGGAGCCTCGAACGGCGAGAGGCCGAGGTACATGGTCTGGAAGCTGAACGCCTGGCGCAGCTTGTCCGTTCGGAAGAACTTCGAGACGGAGCGGTAATAGTTGTTCACCGCGCTGGTCTTCATCAGGAGCCTCAGGTTGCGGACCCCGAAGAAGTCCCTGGCGCTCGCGAAGTCGCGCTCGACGAACTCCCTGCGCCCGATCCGGTACTTCAGGCAGGCGTCCTCGAGAAACCTGTAGAACCTTGGGGTGACTCCAGGCTCGATCCGCTCCAGCTCAGGGATGAGCTCCGGTAAGGATGGGGAGACGACCATCGAATCACCGTCTCCGAAGTGAACTCTGTAGTTCGGGCGCAGGGGCACGAGGTCAACGTAGTCGTCGAGCTCGCGGCCGGCGAACTCGAATAGTTCCCGATACACGTCGGTCATGAGCAGGAGCGTGGGTCCCGTGTCGAAGGTGAACCCCGAGCCTCGAAGCCGGCCCATCCTTCCCCCGATCACGGGGTTCCTCTCGAAGATCTCCACCTCGAAGCCCATGGCGCGCAGCCGGATCGCCGCCGCGAGTCCGCCCACCCCTGCACCTATGACCGCTACCCGCTTCGTAGCCAAAGGTCTCCTTCGTCAAGCTACCCCAGTATCATTACACACGAGGACAACAACGGCGTCGGGCTTTTGGGCTAGGGGCGACCGGGTAATTGAGGCTAGGACGAAAACCCTAGCCGTCCTGCGGCAGCTGCTCGTGTGGATAGAAGAGATGCTGCAGCGATGGAGTCCGGCCCTAGACTCGCCGCTCCGTATGTAGATTATTCTCCAGGGTGCTCAGCCTCCGGCGGCGTACGGAGAGGAAGGCGATGAGAACAGCCCCGAGGAGTGCAGGGAGAGGGAGCCTCGCGGAGAGGGCCACCGCGGTCCAGAAGAAGAGGGCAACCATACAGCTGTCGAGGAGAGCGGGGGAGGGCGGCGCGTGCTTCCACCAATCTCCCAGAGCGAGAGTCAGAGTAGCGGCGAGCGCGCCGGACAGGAGCCAGCCCGCGTAGTTGCTCAAGGGAACCCCGTAGTATGCTCCGCCCTCAGGCCAGATCCAGATACCGAGACGGGCGGCGCCGGGATCGAGGACGCCGTCGATAGCGACGAGCAGCACAGCCGCAGTCAGAACCCAGAGGGCGCGCCGGAGCGGCCTCACGGAGGCGGGGGGCCTCGCGGCTGCGACCGCCCCCAGTACGAGCGGTACCCAGGAGAGGGGGAGCACGTAGGGGACGATGCCGCCAAGCTTCGGTCCCAGAGCGTCTCCGTAGTAGAACTCCCCGTAGGGAAAGCCTGTGGCAACCCCGATCGTCTCTACGGCGAAACCCAGGGCGGAGAGCCCCGCGAGACTCAGGACAGCAGTCCTGCTGCCGAGGAACTTCCAGTAGGCGACGAGGGTGGGCAGCGCTATGACGAGGGTGGAGATGAGCGAACCCACGCCGGCTCCGGGAGCATCCGGGAAGCGGACGGCGAAGAATCCCGTTGCGGCGAAGATCAGACCTAGGATGATGAGGTAGGGCGGCGGGTTGGTGGGCATAGCAGGTATGGTATATCGGTGCGCACCCCTCCGGTTGGTATAACTGGGTCGATGCTTGCACGGCTCTTTCAGATCTCCCGCCCGGTGCTGTGGATCAATACCATAGGTCCGGCGGTAATCGGAGTGTGGCTTACCGGCGAGCTGTGGCGCGCGGATGCGCTGCCGGTGCTCCTGTGGCTGACGCTGCCGTTCAACCTGCTCATCTACGGCGTGAACGACGTCTTCGACCAGGAGACCGACGCGAAGAACCCCCGCAAGGGGACCCTCGAGGGTGCGAGGATAGCCTCTTCCGAGGTATCCCCCATCTGGCGGGGGGTTCTGCTCTCGAACGCCCCGTTCGTCATCTACTTCTTCTGGGCTTTCCCCGGCGGGGCGGTGCTGTGGATGATTCTGTACGCGGGGATCTTCCTCGGCTACTCGGTGCCGCCCTTGCGCTTCAAGGCCAGACCGTATCTCGACTCCCTAAGCAACGCGGCCTACGCCTTCCCGCTCGTCTTCGTCCCGCTGGCGCTCGGGTCCTCGCCGGTCTGGCCGGCGGCGATCGGGCTCATGGCCTGGAGCGCGGCCAAGCACACCTTCGATGCGGTGCAGGACCTCGAAGAGGACCGCGCCGCGGGCATCACCACGACGGCCGTCCGGCTCGGAGTTAGGGGAGCGGTACTCTGGAGCGGGGTGTGGTGGACGGTAGCGGTGGTGTGCTTCGCGCTCATCAGCCTGCCGGTCGCGGCGGTGAACGCCGGGATAGCCGGAGCCCTCCTCCTTGCCCTCTACCGCAGGCCCGCGCCGGAGACCGCGCACTCCCTGTACAGGTGGTCGATAGCCTTCCCTTACGTCGC
>DASZKL010000273.1:0-3192 GCA_035947015.1 Rubrobacteraceae bacterium | reverse complement strand
GAGCCCTCAAGCGCGATGGACAACTCGTAGGCTCCGATCTCGAGAGAGCGCGCCGGCTGGCCGAGGACTCGCGGGACTTCCTGCTGACGCACGCCGAGCGCCCCGCGCACTGGGTTACACCGCGGACGACGTGAGGAGAGGCGCCGGACGTCACCGATTCGCCAAACCTCGACGCCTGAGCGCAAGTATCCGGCGGTGGAGCATTGACCTTGACCGTGATACTTGCCTCGAGCAGCACCCGCGGAGCGTCATCGTTCTCGCCGTTTGGGAGTACGTGGTGGGTAGGTCGCTAGATTCGTCGAAAGGCTCGTGGAGGTGTTTCGCAGCATGCAGGCCATCCTGATCGAACGCTTCGGCGATCCATCGGAGCTGAGGCAGAAGGGGGTTCCGAGGCCGGATCCAGGGGAGGGCGAGGTCCTAATCGAGGTCCACGCGGCCGCCGTAAACCGCAGCGATGTGCTGAACGCGCGGGGCTCGTTCCCTTTCACTACCCTGCCCCGCATACCGGGGCGTGACTTCGCCGGGGTAGTCGTCGAGGGGCCGGAGAAGCTCGTGGGTACTGAGGTCTGGGGCACGGGCGGCGGGGAGCTCGGGTTCACCCGCGATGGGTCCCATGCCCGCTACCTCGCCGTCTCCTCGGACGCAGTGGTGCCGAAATCAGATACGCTCTCTCTGGAGGGTGCGGCCGTGTCGGGTCTCGCCTACGTCACCGCCGGATCTGGCCTTCTCGAGCTGGGCGGCGTCTCCGCCGGGGAGACGGCCCTCATTACCGGCGCCGCCGGCGGCGTGGGGAGCGCGGCGGTGATGATCGCACGCTGGAAATCCGCCCGCGTCATCGGGGCCATCAAGGACGAGTCGGAGCGCGCGATGGCTGAACGGGCGGGTGTCGAGGTCGTGGTCGACACCTCGAGGGAGAGCTTGACGGACGCTGTCCTGGCGGCCACGGACGGCCGAGGCGCTGACCTCGTCCTCGACGCCGTAGGGGGGCCACTCTTCGAACCGGCCCTGAGCAGCCTCGGCGAGAAGGGGCGAATGGTCGTCATCACGACGACTCCAGGTAAGCAGCAGGTCTCCTTGAACCTGCTCGACTTCTACCGCAAGGGTTTGTGCCTCCTCGGTCTGATGACGTCGTTCTTGGACGCCGCGGGGAGCGCCGCAGTTCTGAGGGATCTACGCCAGGGCTTCGATGAAGGGGCCCTACGCGCGCCGGCGATCGCCGAACGTTACTCGCTGGAGCAGGCGGGAATGGCGTACACGCGGGTCGAAAGCGGCGAGGTGGCTGGCAGGGTGCTGCTCCTCTTGGGCTGAACGGCACGTCTCGAGAACGTCGCAAGTACCTTCCTATGGGATCGAAGCCGTAGGTCCCGGGCCGAAGCAAAGGGGTCTTGTGCCGGTGATCGAGAGGAAAGGAGAACAGTGGAGGTAAGAAACATCAGGGACGCTACCGCGGAGGTGATGACCAGGCCTGACCAGGAGGGTTTGATCGTCAGAAACGTCATCAACGAGGACGATACAGGGGCCCGCGGGATGATCATGCTCTCCTCCGAACTTCCCCCTGGAAAGGTCCACCTACTGCACCGGCACCCCAACGCGGAGCAGATCATGTACGTGCTCGAGGGCTCGTGCCTAGCCCTCTCCGAAGGAGAGCCGGTGCGCCTGAACGAGGATGACGCCGTGTTCATAGCCAAGGGCGAGTGGCACGGCGTACGCAACGACACCGATCAGCCAGCATTAACGCTCGTGATCTACTCGGGGGCAGGGACCCTGGAGAAGGCCGGCTACGAGGAGCACCCGCGGCAGTTCGATCAGGCGTAACGAAGGGGAGCCGCTAAGAGGCAGCAGAACGCCCCTTCAGCGCTGCCCACAGCGTTGTGGCGAATGGCGCCGAATAGAGCAGGTACTTGCGCCTCTCCCGTTTCAGCGCCCACGCCACCGCTGGCAGGTAGTAGGAGAGCAGCAGGAGAGCCGCGGCGCGTTGGGATGCCGGGCCGCCGCCATCTCCCGGACCAGACGCGTAGGCGTCGTTCTGTGCGGACTCGAGACGCTGGTACGCCAGCGCTACGCTGGTCGTCAGAGCGATCCAGCCAGCGAAATTCAGCAACGGGATTCCGCCATTGCCGTTGGGACCCTTGATCTCAGGGGCATACGGGCCATCTCCGCTCCACTCCCACAAACCCAGATCCATACCGAAAGGGTCAAGCAAGAGGTCAAAGCTCGTCGCCGCGAGCGCGACGGTTGGTACGAAGGCAGTTCTCTCCTTGTGCGGATTGGAAGTTCCCATCACCATAGCTACGGTGCCGTAGCCGACGTTGTACCAGAGGAGGGCTATGGCCAGGGGCACACCTCCAACCTGCGGCCGCGCGTGGTGGCGTACCACCTTCAGGACGTTGACGGCCACGAGTTCAGCCAGGACCGGTATAAGAGTCCCCGACAGAGCGAAGAGCAGGGTGTGCCGCAAGCCCCGGGTTCGAAGCGAGTGCACGACGCTTATGGCGGTCGCGACCAGGGAGTGCGCGGTGACCGCCTTGGATAGACGAGGGTCTAACCCGCTCA
Organism: Rubrobacteraceae bacterium; assembly: GCA_035947015.1. Lineage (GTDB taxonomy): Bacteria > Actinomycetota > Rubrobacteria > Rubrobacterales > Rubrobacteraceae > JALYGY01. The sequence continues at coordinate 639 of DASZKL010000273.1, read as the reverse complement.
CGCCACGCCTCCTTTCAAGCCTTCTGTTAAAGGTATTCGGGCAATCCCCATGGCCCGTCTGGCACAACGCATCGACAGCACCCCTACGTGCGCGAACGCCGGGGTATCATGAACGGTACCACCCTTCTGTAGCGCTCGTAGGCCGCGCCGTACGCCGCCCGCAGCCTGTACTCCTCGTGTATGGACCCGAGGACGGCGTAGAGTGCTACGAGCGCTGTGAGGACGGCGCGGTTCGCCGTCATGCGAGGCAAGAACAGGAAGAATCCCAGAGCACCGAGGTTGCCAGGGTGGCGGATAAATCGAAACGCTCCCGCCATCACCACTTCGTCGTCTTCGCCGATCGGGGGTCCCTGAGACTCCGGTTCGGAGCGAACGTCTCGCTCTCTTGTGAGGAGATCCCACAGCGACGTTATGCCAGCGAAATTCAGTACACCCATTACCCGCACGCCTGAGAGCAACACCCCTAGTGACGCGACCTGCCCCGCGCGAAAGAGCCAGGACCAAGGGGGCTTCACCTTGTAGAGTTCGCGGTCGGGCGCTCGCGCGAACAGCCGCGCCGCCCACACAAGCAGCACCACCGACTGGACATTGAAGGCGAAGCGATAGAGGCCGTTGCGGTAACGCGGCCCGGCGATCCGG
>DASZKL010000272.1:0-5467 GCA_035947015.1 Rubrobacteraceae bacterium | reverse complement strand
CATCTTCGAGCGGCTTCTGCGCCTCCCCTTGAGATACTACGATAGGCGCCCCGTGGGAGATCTGATGAGCCGGGTCACCAACGACGTCGATACCCTCAACCAGCTTCTCTCGCAGGGCTTCACGCAGCTTCTGGGCTCTCTCTTCAGCCTGATCGGGATAGTCGTGGCGATGCTCATCCTCGACTGGCGATTGGCGCTGGTTTGCTTCACGATGATCCCGGTTATGCTCCTTACCAACGTCCTCTTCGCCCGCCGGGCGAGGAGGGCTTTCCGGGTGACGCGCGAGACGGTCGGCGATGTCACGGCGGGGCTGCAGGAGGAGATCGTGGGCATCCGCGAGGCGCAGGCCTTCAACCGTATCGAGGCGAACATCGAGCGCTTCAGGGAGCGAAACGCCCAGAACCGGGCAGCCAACGTTCAGGCCGTGGCCATCACCTCGGCCTTCGCCCCGACGATAGACGTGCTGAGCACGCTCTCTACGGCGGTCGTGGTCGGGTTCGGCGGGTACCTGGTCGTCACCGGGACGTTGACGGTCGGCCTGCTTACGGCGTTCCTGATCTACGTCCAGCAGTTCTTTAGGCCAGTCCAGCTCGCCTCGCAGGTCTACACCCAGGCCCAGGCTGCCCTCGCCGGCGCCGAGCGCATCTACAACATCCTCGACGAAGAGCCAGAACCCCATGATCCGCTCGGCACACCCGAGCTGCATGAAGTGGAGGGTAGGATAGAGTTCGAGAACGTGACATTCGCCTACGAGCCCGGACGCCCCGTGCTCCACGACGTGAGCTTCGAGGTCGAGCGGGGGCAGACGGTGGCGCTCGTCGGGCCTACGGGGGCGGGTAAGACCACGATAGCGAACCTCATCCCGCGCTTCTACGACGTGAGTGCCGGGTCTGTGCGGGTGGACGGCCACGACGTGCGCGAGGTGGAGCGGCGGAGCCTGAGAGAGCAGATCGCCACCGTATTGCAGGAGCCGTTCCTCTTCTCGGGAACCGTCGCGGAGAACATCGGCTACGGCCGGCCTGGGGCGAGCCGGGAGGAGATCGAGAACGCAGCCCGCGCCGTTAGTGCCCACGGCTTTATCTCGGCCCTGCCCGAGGGCTACGACACCGTATTGGGGACGGGTGGAGGGACCTTGAGTGGGGGCCAGCGCCAGCTCGTCTCCTTCGCGCGCGCGGTGCTGGCCGACCCGCGCATCCTGATCCTGGACGAGGCGACGAGCAACGTGGACACTCGAACCGAGGCTCTAATAAAGGAGGCCCTTAGAACCCTGCTAGAGGGCAGGACGAGCGTGGTCATCGCGCACCGGCTCAGCACCATCCGCAACGCGGACCTGATCCTGACTATAGAGTCGGGCCGGATCGCGGAGCGCGGCACCCACTCCTCGCTGCTGGCGGCGGGTGGCCTCTACGCCGACCTCTACCGCCGCCAGTTCCGCGAACCGGCGGCGGCCGGCGGTTGACTCCCGCGGGATGCCGGAAACCCCGCAAGGTTGATAGTATTCGGGCGTGGGGCACAAGAACCGAGCTTAGGAGGAGTTCGAGTGAGCGTCTTTCCGACGAAGATACTTCTGGCCACCGACGGCTCCGAGGACGCGGCGCAGGCTCGCGAGGTGGCGGCAGACCTCGCGCGCAGGAGCGGCTCGGAGCTCCACCTCGTACACGTCTGGCATGATGTGCCTTCGCCGTACGCCCACGCCTTCGTGAAGAGGGAGCTCAAGCGCCAGGGGCAGGAGGTCATCGACGCGCAGAAGTCCAAGATCGAGGACGCCGGGGTAAGCGTCGCGGCGACCCACCTGAGGGGAGGGCGTACCCACGAAGAGATCATCGAGCTGAGCGAGGAGCTCGAAGTGGGACTCCTGATACTGGGGAGCCGGGGACTCGGAGCGGTACGGCGCATCTTGCTCGGGAGCCACTCCGAAGCGATCGTCCACCACGCCCGCGTCCCCGTCCTGGTGCTGCGGGGCGAAGGGGATGCCTGGCCGCCAGCGAGCGTAGTAATAGGGGACGACTTCTCCGAGGATGCGAGAAAGGCGGCGGAGCTGGCTGCGAGCATCGCCCAGCTCTACGAAGCCGAGACCACGCTCGTGCACGCCTACCCCAGCATGGTCGAGGAGTCTTCTCGAAGCGAGGCTGACGAGGCGATGCGGCGATCCGAGGAACAGCTCGGGGAGAGGGCGAGCGCGCTGAAGGCTATCCTAGGCTACGAGACTCGAACCGTGATGACCTCGGACAACGCGGCGGTGGCGCTCCTCGAGGCGGCCCGGGGCGGAGATGGTCCCTCCCTCGTCGCCGTCGGTAGCCGGGGGCTGGGCGCCGTGAGCCGCGTGCGGTTGGGGAGCGTCTCATCCAAAGTCGTCAGGGCGGCGCCGGGAGCCTCGCTCGTCTACCCGCACACCGGCTGAGTGAGGAGGGAGATGGACCCCGAGACCACCGGCATCCACCACGTCACGGCCATCGCCGGAGATCCCCAAGCCAACGTGGACTTCTACGTCGGCATGCTCGGCTTGAGGCTGGTGAAGAAGACCGTCAACTTCGACGACCCGGGAACCTATCACCTCTACTACGGGGACGGCGAGGGCACCCCTGGCAGCATCATGACCTTCTTCCCCTGGCCCGGCGCGCCGCGAGGTAGGATAGGGGCCGGCCAGCTCACAGTTACGTCCTTCTCCGTTCCCGCCCCCTCCCTCGGCTACTGGACGGAGAGGCTCGTGGAGGAGGGGATCCGCTTCGAGAAGCCGGAGGATCGCTTCGGAGAGACTGTGCTGCGCATCGCCGACCCTGATGATCTGCGGCTCGAGCTGGTCGCCGCCGCCGAGGACGGTCGCGAGGGATGGGTCGACGGCCCGGTGCCGACCGAGAACGCCGTCCGAGGCTTCCACCACGTCACGCTCGCCGTGGCCGACCCGTCGCGCACGGCGAGGCTGATGACCGACACTTTGGGCTTCCGTCAGACAGGGGAGGCCGAAGGCCGTACGCGCTACGAGGCCGGCGAGGGCGGGCCGGGCAACACTGTGGACGTCGCGGATGGTACGGGGTTCCCGCGCGGGATGATGGGTGTCGGCACCGTCCACCACGTCGCCTTCCGCGCGCCCGACGAAGAGACCCAGCTCGCGCAGCGCGAGGAGGTTGGCGCGCTGGGCTACGACGTCACGCCCGTGCTAGACCGGAACTATTTCCGCTCGATCTACTTCCGCGAGCCAGGCGGCGTCCTCTTCGAGATCGCCACCGACCCGCCCGGCTTCGCCGTTGACGAGGAACCGGAGCACCTGGGAGAGACCCTCAAACTCCCACCTTGGCTCGAGCCAAGGCGCGGACGGCTGGAGGAGAGGCTGCCCCCCCTGCGCATCCCTGCGGTGGGCAGCAGATGAGCGAGGGTGACCAGGGCTTCGTCCACCGCTTCCTCCCCGGCGAGTCAGGGGCGACGCTACTACTCCTGCACGGAACCGGCGGCGACGAGAACGACCTAGTGCCACTCGGGCGGGAACTGGCGCCTGAGGCGGCGATCCTGAGCCCAAGGGGCAAGGTCTCCGAGTACGGCGCCCCGCGCTTCTTCAGGCGCCTCGCCGAGGGCGTCTTCGACCACGAAGACCTCGTCTACCGCACCCACGAGCTCGCCCAGTTCGTCGAGGCCGCGGCGAGAGAGTACGGGTTCGATCCGTCGAGGCTCGTGGCCGTAGGCTACTCGAACGGGGCCAACATAGCAGCGAGTCTGATGCTCTTGCACCCCGGTCTCCTCAGTGCTGCGGTCCTCTTCCGGGCGATGGTGCCGTTCGAGCCGGAGGAAGTGCCCGACCTCTCGGGGATGCCCGTCTTCCTCGCGGCAGGGCGGATGGACCGGATGATCCCACCCGAAAACACCGAGCGCCTCGCGGAGATCCTGCAGCAGGCCGGCGCGGAACTGGACCTGCGCTGGCGCAACACCGGCCATCCCCTTACCTACGAGGAGGTCGCTGAGGCGAAGGAGTGGCTCTCCGAGATCCTCCCCGAGCTTGCTGACAGAGGTGGATAAGCGACGAGGTCGCCTGAGGTATCCTCGTGAGGTGGACTCAAGCAGGAAGGACTGTGGGACTCCTCCTCGTTCGTCGCCGGTATAATGGTCTGAGCGATTTGCCTTTAGCTACCAGGGGAGATTGCTCGGAGGGAGCATGAGAAGGATCACGCTCGCCCACCGGCTGCGTTACTGGTTCGATAACACTGTCTCGAGGGGCACGGTCGCCCTGATCGGCTGGCTCTTCGCCGTTATCGTAGCGCTGGTTCTGGCGAGCACCTTGTTCGTCTACGCAACCGGCATAGCGGAGATCCAGGGGCACCGACTCGGTTTCTTGAAGACCCTCTGGCTCACCTTGATGCGGACCATAGATCCCGGCAACGTTGGCGGAGACAGGGGGAGCTGGCCGTTTCTGCTCTCGATGCTGGCGGTCACGGCGGGTGGGATCCTCGTCTTCAGCACCCTGATCGGCGTCATCTTCACGGGTATAGAAAACAAGCTCAGCGACCTGCGCAAGGGCCGGTCGTTCGTCGTGGAGCGCGAGCACACGATCATCTTCGGGTGGTCGCCCGAGATCTTCTCGATCATAGCCGAGCTGGCCACGGCCAACGAGAGTCGCGCGAGCGCATGCATCGCCATCCTGGCCGAGAAGGACAAGGTCGAGATGGAGGACGAGATCAGGGAGAGGGTAGGCAAGATCAGGAACACGCGCATCGTCTGCAGGACCGGCGATCCCATCGACATCGATGACGTGGAGATAGTCAACCCTCACGACGCGCGCTCGATCATAATTCTCTCCCCGCAGAATGAACAGGCCGACTCGCAGGTGATCAAGACTGTCCTGGCGCTCACCAACAACCCCGACCGGCGCAAGAGTCCATACCACATCGTCTCTCGGATCCGCGAGCCGCAGAACCTCGGCGTAGCTCAGATGGTCGGGCACGGCGAGGCCGAGCTGGTGCCCGTAGACGACTTCATAGCCCGCCTGACTGCCCAGACCTGCCGCCAGTCCGGTCTCTCCGTCGTCTATACCGACCTCCTGGATTTCGGGGGTGACGAGATCTACTTCGTCCGTGAACCACGACTCGCAGGCAAGAGTTTCGGCGAAGTCCTTACGGCATACGAAACCTCCTCGGCGATCGGGATCCGCAGGGGGGACGGTAGGATCCAGCTTAACCCGCCGATGGATACCGGGGTCTCCCCAGAAGACGCGGTGATACTCATCTCCGAAGACGACAGCGAGATCTCGCTCTCAGAGGGTGCCCATCTCGAGATCGACGAGGGCGCGATCCGAAAGCCCCTGCCCCGCGATCAGGGGCCGGAACGAACGCTTATCCTAGGCTGGAACGACCGCGCACCGACGATAATCGCCAAGCTGGACAGCTACGTCTCTCCCGGCTCGGAGATCACCGTAGCGAGCTATGAAGGCACCGAGATGCCGCCCCACCTCGACGAGCTCCCTCGCCTGAGGGTGACTCGC
>DASZKL010000271.1:0-7167 GCA_035947015.1 Rubrobacteraceae bacterium | reverse complement strand
ACGACGTTGCCGTCATCCAGGATGGAGATCACGACCCCCCGGTACTCGGCGTGCACGAGGTTCTCGATCACCTCACGGACGGACTCCTCGGGCACCCTCCCCCCCGCCGCCCTCACCTCGTCCATCGCCAGCCGGGTGAATTTCGCCGTGGCAGACTGCGGGTTCGCCGCCGCAACCTCGGTTACCTCGGGCTCTCCACCGCGTGGATATACCGCGATCCTTACGCCGATGCCCGCCTTCTCGGGCTCCCCTTGTGTACGCTCTGTGTGGATCATCCCCAGGTGGGAATTTAGCGCACCCCCGATCATGACGCTAGAGCGTTTGGCAATATACCTTGCTTTTGCAGGATATTAACGTGTTTATCCACAGTTTTATCCACAGGTTGTGGACAACTGGTTGAAAAGCACGCCGCCACAGCCACTCGAAGCACCCGCGGCCCCCCCTGAAGGCGGACACGCGAGAGCTCGTCCGATGTTGGCTCTCCAGAATTCGCACCTGCTTTGCAGCACTTTCCTCTCGATCAGCTTGTCGGCGGGTCGTTCGTCGCTTCTATATCCCGCAGTTCCTGGCGCTGGATGGCTAGTGTAGCTTCGGATATACTCTGCGGGTTGTCTGCGGAGTTCAGAGTGCCAGTTAGAGGAGTTTCATGAAGCGTACATACCAGCCGAACCGCCGGAAAAGGGCCAAGACGCACGGTTTTCGCAAGCGCATGAGCACGGTCGGTGGGCGCAGGATCATCTCCGCCCGGCGCCGGCGTGGGCGTAAGCGACTGGCTGTCTGATCGGTGTCGCGGGGCAAGCGAACACGCCTGACCGACTCTCCGGATTTTGAAAGGGCTTACCGGCAGGGCGCCGCTTACAGGGGCAAGCTGTTCTCCGTGCACGCTTTTCCCAACGAGTTAGGTACGCCTCGCCTCGGCCTCTCTGTCTCCCGGAGGGTGGGAAACGCGGTGTCGCGCAACGCCGTCCGGCGGAGGCTAAGGGAGGTCTACTACTCGGCTCTGCCGGAGATCCCGGGCAACCTCGACCTTGTGGTGTCGGCGCGGCCGGCAGCGGCGGAGGCTACCTTCAGGGAGTTGAGCGAGGAATTCGTCACATCGCTACGCAAGCTCGGCGATTCCCGCGAGGTCAGAGAAGCCGAGCAGAGGTAGGCGATGCTCTTCAAACGCCTTGGCGTCGCTGTGATCAGGGGTTACAGGCGGATTATCTCCCCCATGCTGCCACCGGCTTGCAGGTTCACGCCGAGCTGCTCGCTCTATACCCTCCAGGCGATAGAGAAATATGGCTTGCTGAGGGGAAGCTTCATGGGAGGCCGGCGGGTATTGCGCTGTCACCCTTTCTCTGATGGAGGATACGACCCGGTAAAGTGAATAACCTATTCAATGCCATTGCAGACTTTTTCGCGAACCTCTTTAGCCCCATCGTCGCGATCCTGGGTGAGGTGCTGCTGTACTTCCACACCACCCTCGGCGCGCCGTGGTGGCTCTCCATAGCGCTGCTTACGATCGTTGTCCGGAGCCTTCTCTTCCCGCTCACGGTGAGGCAGGTCAGGAGCATGCGGGCTATGCAGGACCTGAAGCCGGAGATGGACAGGATCCGGGCCCAGTACCGCGACAATCGCCAGAAGCAGCAAGAAGAGATGATGAAGCTCTATCAGGAGCGCTAGGTGAACCCCCTTGGGGGTTGCCTGCCGATTCTGGTCCAGATGCCCATATTTATCGGCATCTTCTACGTGATCCGCGAGTTCGGCGGCTACAGGTTAGGCGACAGAGTAGTGCCTCCCAAGTACGAGAGCTTCCACGAGGGCGGCATCCTGTGGTTCCAGAACCTGTCCGAAGCGGACCCGTTCTTCATACTGCCCGTGCTATCCGCCCTGACCATGCTGGCTGCGACCGAGATTACCGCCAAGAATATTGACCCTCAGCAGCGGTGGCTCATGCGGCTGCTCCCTATCGGCATAACGATCTTCCTCTGGAGCTTCCCAGCGGGTCTCTTTGTCTACTGGATCACCTCCAACCTGGTCACCCTGAAACAGAACTACGTCATCTACCACCACGGCCCAGGCAGAAGGCCATCCGCGACTGAGGCAGGTGGTAGGTCCGCCGGACGCAGCACACTCGCTAATAAGGCCAGCGCAGCGGGAAATCGCGAACAGACGAATGGTAACCCGGGGAGTACGGGGTCGCAGGCGGCCACCACTGATGTTGCCGCCGCGCAAGCCGCAAAAACCGCGAAGAGAAAGCGCAGAAAGAAGAAAAAGAAATGACGGAGACTCGAGAGTTCAACGCCGCTACGGTCGATGAAGCACTGGAGAACGCGTCAGCCACGCTCGGACTTCCCGTCGAGGACCTGTCCTACGAGGTGGTAGACCCGGGCAGCGAGGGTTTTCTGGGCATCGGGGCGCGGGACGCCCGCATCGTCGTCGATGTGCCGGAGTCAGCGCTCGCAGACACCGGGGAAAAGCCGGCTGACGAAGCAAATCCGCAGCCGGCCGAAGCTTCCGATTCGCCAGATGCCGCTGATTCGCCAGACGCCGCCGGTTCGCTAGAGCTTTCGGAGATTCTCGCGGAGCCGTCAGAGACAGAGAGCGTCGATGTCCCAGAGGAGCTGCTCGGTGAGGTCAGGGACCTCGTCACCTCCATCGTCGAAGCTATGGGTTTCGAGTCGCGTATAGACGTCTACGACGCGGACAGCTTTATCGCCGTGGACGTCGCATCCGACAATACCGCCCTGTTCATAGGACAGAAGGGCGAGACTATCGACGCCCTCCAGTACCTCGTCAATTCGGCCGTCTACCGCAAGCGCCCGTTTGTTAAGAGGATCATCCTCGACGCCGAGGGATACCGGCAGCGACGCGTCGAAGCGATACAGGGGATCGCCCACCGTACAGCGCGCCGCGCCGTCAGAGAGGGCCGCCCCGTCGAATTGCCGCCTATGAGCCCTTCTGAGCGCCGTATCGTTCATATGTTCCTCAAGGAGAACCCGCAGGTCACGACCGCCAGCGAAGGCGCCGGAGAGAATCGTAGGGTCAGAATCTCGCCGACGTAGCACGCGAACCCCGCTCGTTTCACGTGAAACGAGCCTCTCAGGGAGACCACAGCCAATATCTCGGACGACAGTTGTTTGCGTGTGCAAACTTTTGTCACACGATTGTTTCACGTGAAACGGTGCCATGGACGCTATTGAGTTATTGAGGCTTCAGGCTGCTGATTGGGGGTTGCCTCTCGATACGGACCAGCTCGCGCGGTTGGGAAGGCTTGCGCGTATCCTGCGTGGCTATGAGGAGGCCAATGTGATCGGTACGCGGGAGTTACGAGGCATAGTCCTCGATCACATCCTCGACTCGCTCAGTTGTTTCCTTTTCGAAGCCCTCGGGACCGCGCGCCGTCTGGCGGACGTCGGCTCCGGTGGTGGGCTTCCGGGGGTGCCAATAAAGCTCGTCAAGCCCGAGCTGAGGGCCACGCTCGTGGAATCCACGGGTAAGAAGACGCTCTTCCTGCGTCGTACGGTGGAGAACCTTTCGCTCGAAGGCGTGGAGGTGATAAACGGGAGGGTAGAGGAGATCGCGCGAACTGACGCACACAGGGGGGTCTACGACGTAGCGACGGCTCGAGCGGTGGCTCGGCTGCCTGTGGTGGCTGAGTATTGCGTGCCCTTGCTGAGGGTGGGGGGGGCTGTGATCTCGATGAAGGGGAGGCTGGAGAGAGAGGAGCTGGCAGAGGGCGAGAGGGCGGCCGAGCGGCTCGGCGCGAGGGTTTCGCGTCTCATCCGGGTGCCCCGGTTACCCGAGATCGGAGAGAAGGAGCGGTGCCTGGTCATTCTCGAAAAGGTGGGGGAGACCCCGGGGAAGTACCCCCGTAAAGTGGGGGTGCCCGCAAGAAGGCCACTAGGTATGGTGTGAGAAGAAAGCCGGACTAGGCACATGCTAAGATGCCGCCGGTGAAAACGGTAGTCGCCATAGTCAACCAGAAAGGTGGTGTGGGGAAGAGCACCACCGCGATCAACCTGGCGGCCTACCTCGCCGAGAAAGGCGACAGGATCCTGGTAGTAGACATGGATCCCCAGGGCAACGCAACGAGCGGCCTCGGCGTAACCCCGGATTCCGGAGGATGCATGTACGACGTCTTGCTCGAGGGCAAACCCCTGCAAGAGGTAGCCGTCGCGACGCCGATCGAGGGTCTCGATGTCGCGCCCGCCACGATAAACCTGGTTGGCGCCGAGGTAGAGCTGGTATCGAGCCTCGCCAGGGAGTTCAAGCTGAAGCGGGCGTTGGAGAAGCTTCCGGCGGACTCATACGACAGGGTGCTACTCGACTGTCCGCCGTCCCTGGATCTGCTGACGCTCAACGCGCTGACAGCTGCGGACGAGGTCCTCATCCCGATACAGTGCGAGTACTACGCCCTCGAGGGTCTGACCCAGCTAATGCAGAGCATCAGGATGGTGAGGGAGGAGCTAAACCCGAGACTAGAGGTCGGTGGCGTGCTGCTGACCATGTTCGACCCACGCACAAACCTCGCCCACCAGGTTGCCGAAGAGGTGCGTTCCTTCTTCGGCGATCGGGTATTCCACACGATCATCCCCAGGAACGTGCGCTTGAGCGAAGCGCCCAGTTTCGGGTTGCCGATCGCGCTCTACGCCCCCAAGAGCACGGGGGCGGAGGCGTACGAGGCCGTCGCCGAGGAGGTGTTGAGCCGTGGGTAGGAGGGGGCTGGGACGCGGGCTCTCCGCGCTGATAGCCACCGGGGACAGCGTAGGGGGATTGAAGTTCGAAGAGCTCCCGACTTCGGCGATTCGCCCCAACGCGCGCCAGCCGCGGCGCAGTTTCCCCGAGGCCGGCATCAAGGAGCTTGCCGCTTCGATCCGGGAGGTCGGCATCCTCCAGCCGCTGGTCGTTCGCTCGACGGAGGGCGGCTTCGAGCTCATAGCAGGTGAGCGGAGGTTGCGGGCCGCCAAAGAGGCCGGGCTCGACAGGGTGCCTGTACTCATCAGGCAGGCCGAGGATAACGAGTCCGTGGAGTTGGCGCTCGTCGAGAACTTGCAGCGTGAGGACCTGAACCCCCTGGAGACCGCGGCCGCCTACCAGGCCCTCATGGATGGCTTCGGGTTGACCAAGGATCAGCTAGCGCACCGACTGGGCAAGAGCAGGGCCGCCGTTTCCAACACCCTGCGCCTGGTCCAGCTGCCGGACCGGATCAGGACCCTGCTGGCAGACGGAAAGCTCACGGAGGGACACGCCCGGGCGCTGCTCGGCCTCGAGACCGAAGAGCAGATGGCCCGGCTGGCCGAGAGGATACAGGCCGAGAGGCTCTCCGTCCGCAGCACGGAAGAACTCGTGCGCGAATACCTCTCCGGCCCTCAGGTAGCGCTCCAGACGGAACCAGATGTGAAAGGTAGACCGCCTGGCGCGTTCGACGAAGCCTCGCGAATCATGCGTGAGGCGCTCGGGCTGCCGGTGAGGGTGAAGCAATTGCGCAGCGGCGGCAAGATTGAGATTCGCTTCCATAAGAAAGAAGAGCTGGACACCCTCCTGACCCGCCTTAGTCCTAAAGGGAAAGGCCGCACCAAATAGACACCAGGACTACAACATATTTAATAGCAAATATTTCTTGATGGTGTGGAAGCGCTGTGGCGGACCGAGTCTCTCTACTAGATCACAAGCGAATGTTGTAATATTGCGATCTTGTCGTAAGGTCGGGGTGCTAGGGGAGAATTGGCGGGACGGCGGATGAGGATCTGGGTGGTCTTCGGGGTTCTATCGCTGGGGGTAGGGTTCGCGGGGGTAGCTGGGGCCCAGACTGTAGAGAGAGGGTCGGCGGTCCGGAGCACCGAGATACCCGTCCTCGAGGCGCGAGTCGAGGAGCAGGACGCTGTGCTGGAGGGGCAGATCGGTGAGATCTCCGCCGTCGGCGCCGAGCTGGAGGAGGCCCAATCCCGGGTGGGCGCTGCCGAGACTCGCACCGTGGAACTCGGGGAGCAGACGCAGGCGCTGGAGCGCGAGCTCGATGTGCGGCGGGAGACCTACGAGGCCGCGAGGGCCGGATACGAGGAGAGGGCGCGGGCCGCCTACAAGGGCAGCGGGCTGGAGGGTCTCTCGTTCTTGCTTGGTGGGGTGCTCGGCTCGAGCCATGGCCTTGGGCTCGTCGACCCTCGCGTGGCAGAGATTCTGCTCGAGGGCAGGGAGAGCCTGGAGGTTTACCGGGAGGCCGAGCGCAGGCTGCAGAACACCAGGCGTCAGATCTCACAGAAAGAGCGGGACTACGAAGTGGCCCTGCGAGAGGAGAGGAGGCGGACCGAAGAGTTGCGCCGCCGAGAGAGAGAACTCGAGGCATTCATAGCGCGCATAAGCTCGGACAGGGCGCGAACAATGGTCCGGCTGCGGGAGCTTCGGGTGGCGGAGAGGGCGCGCATCCTCGAGCAAAGGGCGGCCACAGGTGTGGGGGAGGCGAGCCGCCGCTACGAGCTGAGGATCGCACGCGAGGAGATAGTCGCCGAGCCCGTGGGACCGATCACCAAGAGGGAATACAAGAGGCTGTACAGGAAGTCGGCAAGGCAATACGGGTTCGGCGAGGACTGGTACGTGCTCGCGGCCGTGGGGCAGGTGGAGTCAAACCACGGAGAGAACATGGGACCCTCCAGTGCCGGAGCGATGGGCCCGATGCAGTTTCTACCTTCCACCTGGGAGAGCGCCGGGGTGGACGGCAACGGCGACGGGGTGGCAAACATAATGGACCCCAGAGACGCCATTCCGGCCGCCGCGAGGTACCTCCGGTCGGGCGGGGCGCCTCGAGACTGGTACGGAGCGCTCTTCACCTACAACCACGCCGACTGGTACGTCGTCAAGGTTCTCGGCGTGGCTGAAGGCTACCGGCGACTTGCGAAAGACAACACGGTCGGACCTTACATCTAGGCGCCCTGTCCCCGACCCTGACAGCGGTATTCACGAGTATCGGTCGGTAACGCCGATACAAGACTAATAGCGCATCAACCCCTTATACTCGAAGCCCAGGGTCGCGATTTTTTGTGCACTCTGCCCAAAGAACGTAGGTCTGACCTTCTCTAGCATAGGTTATCTTCGTAGCCGGAGAAGGGACGGGCATGAGAACCGGTAGTCGGTTTCACGCATCGCTAGTGACGGCCTTGATCATCTCTAGCATCGTCGTTGGGGGAC
>DASZKL010000270.1:0-5320 GCA_035947015.1 Rubrobacteraceae bacterium | reverse complement strand
AGTGGAGAGCCAGCTGCACACAACCAGGTGCGGGCGAAGGCGCTCGATCTCGGCGGCGAGGTCGTAGGACGCGACTGCGCTTACCTCTACCTGCGGCCGCAACACCCGCAGCGCGTCCACGAGCACCTCGCGGTACGTGCGAGGCTCGTTGGCGACCAGAACGCGCATCTTCTCCATGCGTAAGATGCTAGTGCAGCGGCTCGGATCGTGCGTCTACAGTTACGTATGTTTTTCCCTCTAAGTTCTTGCCCGTGCTACTGGCTTCCTCTCAAAGAAGCCCGGGAGGTACGGCGTTCAGCTGATCTCGACGGTCAGCGCATCTGCCAGATGACCAAAACCGCGCATGCCAGGTGGCCAATTTTCCGGAGGCTCTCCCCCGAGGAAGGTTTCGCAAAATACCGTCGCTCATGCCCCGGAAGCCCCCGCAAAAGGGAGATTCACACCGAATGAGAGCGGGGAGCAAGAGAACCCTCTCTCAGGGGTAGAGGTTCATACCGTCAGCCAGCTCCGCCTCGAGCTCGTCCACGAACTGCCGGGCGGTGCGGCCGGAGCGGCCGGCGTGCCACCGATCCCAGAGGATGGCGCGTTCGATCAGCTCCCCTTCGGGGATCTTTATGCCACGCTGGCGGGCCAGCCCGGTGACTATCCCGAGGTACCGCTGCTGGTCGGGGGCGGGAAAGGTCAGGCGCAGACCGAAACGGGCGGATAGAGAGAGTCTCTCTTCGACGGTATCGCGGGCGTGTACGTCGTCCTCGCGCTCCGAGAAGCGCTCACGCACCAGGTTGCGGCGGTTGGAGGTGGCGTAGACGCGGACGTTCTCCGGCGGTTCCTCGATGCTCCCCTCCAGAAGCGCCTTGAGAGACTTGTACTCGACCTCGTGCTCTTCGAACGAGAGGTCGTCCACGAAGAGGACGAAGCGCGCCCCGCGGCCGCGCAGCATCTCAAGCACCTGCGGCAGAGCCCCAAGGCTCTCCTTCGGCACCTCGACGAGCCGCAGCCCCCGGTCTGCGTACTCGTTCAAGACGGCCTTTATGGTCGAGGACTTGCCAGTGCCCGGAAGGCCGTAGAGCAGGGCGTGGTGGGCCGGAAGGCCGGCGAGGAAACGTTCTGTGTTCCTGAGCAACGGCTCCCGCTCCCGTTCGTATCCGACGAGATCTGCGAGGCGCACCGGATCTGGCTCGGGCACCGCTTCGAGGACGCCCCCTCGCCAGCGGAATGCCCGGTGGCGTCCGAAGCGGCCCGCCCCGTGCATGGCGAAGTGATCAGCGAGCAGCCCCACGCAACCTCCCCAGTCCTCGCTAGCCGCGAGCTTCCGGGCCACCGCGTGCCGCGGGGTCGTCTCATCTCTGTGCCCCGGGTCCCCCCACGGAACCCAGACGCCACTCAACTCGGGTAGGACTTCCTCGATCATCCTCACCAACGGTTCTGCCTCCAGCTCGAAGAGCTCCCGCAGCGTGCGGAGGTCCCGGCGTGTCTGCTCGAGGAGAGTGGGGCTTATCTCACCTCTCTCGGCGCCAAGAGAGAAGGGGTTCTCTTCGTCCAGCAGACGGCCCACGAGGTGAGATTGCCAGGCGTCGGGGAGGAGGGGCTCTTGTTCTAGCGCCAGCCCCTCCCACAACTGCCCGAAGATCCCTGCCACCGCCATCGGATCTGAGCGCTCCAGCACCAGAAGCTCCAGCAACGCCAGTAAGTCTCGCGCCGCGGGCGAATCCAGAACCCCGCGCAGCGCGGACATCCCCCGCGCTCGCAGCAACAACCTGCTTGTCTCGTCACGCTCCATACAGACGGGCACTCTAGCACTTCAGCATGTCAGCACGCTTCGGGCCTTAAGAAAGGCCCTCGCTTTCAGCTAGGCAGCTTTTCCCATTCGGCTAGTGCCTGGTCGCGCTTGACGTGCAGAAACGACGAACCGCGCCTTTCTAGCTGACTAGCTGACAACTCGCCCGCAGGGCGACGTGCTGACAAGCGAAGCCCGAAGGCCGAAGCGTGCTGAGAAGCGGAGGCGAAGCCGGAGCGTGCTGACTGGCTCACGTATAGATATCGCGCCGGCTGAAGGCGAGCACCGCCAAGAGCACGAGGAAGAGCGTAACCGAGGTTACGCCGCCGAAGTGCGTCCAGTCTATGCCGTCCTTGATAGCCGTTCCATAGTAGTAGAAGACGGATGCCGGACGCAGATCCTCGAGGTCTTCGGAGACCTTGCCGAGCACGTCGATCAGGTACATCCCGAAGAGCACTACGCCCGGGATGGTTATGGCGAACACGCGCCGATGGAAGACCGCGGAGAACAACATAGCCACCCCACCGAAGAACATGCATATCGGCCAGAGGTTGAGGACCGCCGCGGCAGTCGTGCTCAAGGAGAGGTCCACCTCGAGCAGCACCGCCGTGCCCCAGCTAAAGAGTCCCATAAGAGCGACGATGCCCAGAAGGGAGAGAGCGGTCGCGATGAAGCTGCCGACCACGAGCTGCCAGCGGGGCAGCGGGTTGCCGAGCAAGACGTCTATGGTTCCGCGCTCCTCGGCACCGGCTATCGCCCCCGCAGAGGCCAGGATAGGGAAGAACGCCAGCGCCAGCGGGGCCAGGTTGAAGACCTGGGAATCCAGATACCCTTCGGGTGTGCCCAGGTCCTCGAGGTTGAACGCTTCTCTGAGACCTTCGGGGTAGGACTGCATCAACTGGTCTAGCTGCTGCATGCCTTCGATGGTAGGGAAGGTGGCGACCATCGCCGCGCTGTAGAGCCCGAGTACGACGCCCCATATGATCGCACCCCGCCGCTGCATCCTCACGGTGTGGAGCGAGAGGGCGAGGAGCGTCCCGACCGGCGCTCGCCTCTTCGCAGCGTGCCGACCCAGCCACTCTTGCCTGCGCGTCCGAACGCCGCTCATCTCTCTCCCCCGTTCTCCCCCTCCCCGTAAAAGGTCAAGAAGACCTCCTCGAGGCTCGGCCGCTCGTACTCCATGTTCACCAGCCGACTTCGGGCCGCGAGCTTTATCATCTCGTCGAGGTTGTCGTAGAGCGTGAAGGAGAGGCGCGTTCCCTCGGCGCTGAGACCTTGGACGCCAGGCAGCGCGGCGAAGGGCTTCGGGTCCACGGGCCTGTCGAAGGTCAGGCTCACATGCCTGAAGGCCTTGTTAGTCAGCTGGTCTGTCGGCTCCACCTCTACCAGCTCGCCGTCGCGAATAATCCCGACCCGGTCGCAGACGCGCTCGACCTCGCTCAGGACGTGTGAGGAGAGGAACACCGTGCGCCCCTCGGCCTTCACCTCGTCCACGATCTCCAGGAACTCCTCCTGGACCAGCGGGTCGAGCCCTCCGGTCGGCTCGTCGAGCACGAGCAGCGGCGGCTTGTGAAACATGGCCTGTATGAGCCCGATCTTCTGCTTGTTCCCGCGCGAGAGCCGGCGCATAGGGCGGTGCAGGTCGGCCTCGAGCCTCTCGGCCAACTCCCACGCATGGTCGAGATCACCCACGCCGCGCAGCCGGCCGAAGTACCGCAAGAACTCCTCGCCGGTCATCCTGTCCTCCAGCGCGAACTCGCCCGGCAGATTTCCCACCCGCTCCCGGATCTCCACGCTCTTCTTCCGGATGTCCATCCCGAAGACCCATGCCCGCCCGTCCGAAGGTCGCAGGAAGCCCAAGAGCGCGCGGATGGTCGTCGTCTTGCCCGCCCCGTTGGGCCCGAGAAACCCGAACACTTCTCCTTCGTCGACCGTGAGGTCGACGCCCCTGATCCCCCGGTTCTTGCCGTAGGTCTTGGTAAGCTTCTCGGTCTCTATGGTCGCGCACACAGCCAATCCTTTATAGATGACTCGAAGATTGTATCCGCGATCGAGCGGTGGCGAGAGCACCTTCCGCTCGGCCAGATACCTCTACGCAGTTCTCGGCGGGGTAAGGCGCGCAACACCCTGCCCCGCGTTACGCGACGACGGGAAGCATAGCCTCACCCCGAGGCTATGTACATCCCTCAAATGGACTTTTTTCCCTGTGGGTTGCTCTCGCTTTGGAGCCCTGATCGACGCTTGCCATCGTGCGGGCCTTAACCGCCGAAGAGGCGGGACCAGAAGCCGCGGTTCTTGAGGGCTTTCAGTTCGGCTTCGAGGCGGACGCGGTCTTCGACGAGGGCTGACTTCTCCTCGACCAGCTCGAGGCGCTCCTGGATAAGTCGCTCCCTTTCGGCCTCCATCTTGGCCTTCTCCTCTTCGAGGGTTGAGATGGTTTTCTCCTGCAGCTCGCGCTGGAACTCGACGAGATTGAGGCGTTCGATCTCGGCCCAAAGGCGATCAATCTCCATACGAGCAGCGTCGCGCTCCTTGCGGATCTCCTCCATCTGCCTGCTGCGCTCCTCGAGGCGGGTCTTGTAGTCCTGGCCCTGCTGCAGGAGCCTCTCGTAGCGCTCGAACGGGACGGCAGGCAGGCGCGACGAGCCGGCAGGCGACTCGTCGCCGATGATCTCACCCTCGAAGATCTCCCCCTCCGCGGCCTCTCCGACCTCGAACTGCCGGGAGAGATCCACGACCTCGGAGAGGTTGAAGGTGTAACCGCCCTCCTCGTCTGGCTCGGCGCCAAGGCGCCCCTCGTCAACGAGACGCCGGACCATCTCCTCCGGGACGCCAAGAACGGCCGCCGCCCCCCCTAACCCGATGCGCTCCTCGTCCTCCATGCCTGAATATTAGCTTGTCGGGTATCGGCTTGTCAGCCGGTCAGCACGCCGCCTCCCTGCGGTCGGCGGCTTTCAGCACGCTCCGGCTTCATCTCCGCTTGTCAGCACATCCCCTATCGGGGACTTGTCAGTTAGTCAGCAAGAGCTGAAATGATGAAAGCGAGAGCCGCTAGGCTCGAAAAACCTCCCCGCCGCGAACCTCTACCGGAATCTCTGGCAGAGGGATCTGGGCTGGTCCGTTCACCACCTCCGCCCCGTTCTCTGCGTCGAAGACGGAGCCGTGGCATGGGCAGGCCAGTTCCCCGTTCCTGTAGGCCACAGTGCACCGCTGGTGCGTGCACACCGCCGAGTAGGCTACGAAGTCCCCGCTCTGCAGGTGCACAAGCACCGCCGGCTGCCCCGCGTCCTTGAACTTGAGCGCGGACCCGGCGGGCACCTCGGAGGTCCGGGCGAGCGCCTGTCCGCCCGAAGCCTGCTTCTCGGCCCCGCCGTCGGTCTTCTTGCCCGAAGACTTATCCGAGCCTCCTCCTCCACCAGCGCCCCCGCCGTACTCATTACCACCGCCACCGCCGGATCCGCCGCTGTCGGAGCCCCCACTGCCGGAGCCGCCACCGCAGGCGGCGAGCACCGAAGCGCCCGCAGCACCCACGCCCAGGGCGGT
>DASZKL010000269.1:0-3302 GCA_035947015.1 Rubrobacteraceae bacterium | reverse complement strand
GGAGCTTCGATCCAGCCCTGCTCCGCGAAGTATCGCGCGTAGTTCTCGAGGAGATCTGCGTCGATCTCCGGCCGCCGCAGGCCGCTGCCCTCCAGAGCCCGCCGCGTGTTGCGGTCGTCGTAGGTATTGTCGTCCCGGATCTCGCGCGCCTCGGGCGTCGCTCCGCGCAGGACGGAGCCGATGATGTCGTCCGCCTCCCGGTGCGGCGCCTCGCGTTGCGCTTCCAACCATTCGGGGTAAGGGAGACGCTCGATATCGTAGCCCATGTCTTCGAGCTGGGCGAAGACCTCGGTCGCCGCTACCGGATCCGGGTTGGCAAGGTGAAACACCTGTTCCGGCGCATCCGGTTCGGAGGCGAGGTGGCAGATGGCCCCGGTCACGAAGTCCACGGGGGTCATCTCCATGCGCCACCCCTCGATCTCGGGCGCGCACCCGAGCCGCAGCGATTCGGCGATCAGCGCGCCGAGAAAATCCCGGGGGTTGGAGGCCCCGGTGACGCTGTGGCCCGAGACGTTTCCGGGGCGGTACACGCGGACCGGCAGGTCCCGTTCGGCGGCCTGCCAGACCAGCTTCTCGGCTACCCACTTGGACTGGCCGTAGCCGTCTTCGCGGGCATCGGCCAGGGCGTCGAGGTCAACATCCTCCTCGCAGAGGTGCTCGCCGGCCGGGAAGATGCCGTTGGTGGAGACGTGGTGCAACGTCTTGGCCTCGTGCAGGCAGGCCAGGCGCAGGACCTCGCGGGTGCCGTCTACGTTGGCTCCCTTGAGGGCGGCGTACGGGTAGACCAGGTTCACCCTGGCCCCGGCGTGGATCACGACGTCCACCTCGCGCGCCAGCCTGTCGAAGGCGTCCTCGGGCATGCCCAGCAGGGGCTCCCCCAGATCACCGGCCACTGGTACGGTGCGCCGCGCCTCCTCCGGGCGCCAGAGACCGTACCGCCGCAGGTTGTCGCGGATCGGGACCATCGGGGCCGTGTCCCCTCGGGGACGCACGAGGCAGTGGATCCTGGCGCCCGTCCGCCGGAGCAGCGCGTCGAGCAGAAAGGCGCCCAGGAAACCGGTCGCGCCGGTCAGGAAGACGTTCCGAGCGTCTCGCAGGGAGATGGGATCACCCGCCGCTTCCGGGACGATGTCGGAGTCGAGCACGGCCTGGGCGCGGAGATCCAGCGTCCGTCCCTCCGAACTACCCGCCCCGTCCCGCTGGAGGGTTTCGATCCTGTCGCACAGGCCCTCGATCGTGGGGTCTTCGAGGAAGGCGCCCATCGAGACGTGCACGCCGAAGGCGTCCTCGACGCGGCTGGAGAGCTGCGCCGCGGCGAGGGAGTGCCCGCCGAGGTCGAAGAAGTTATCGTCGCGGCGCACGTCGCCCCTCTCCAGGCGCAGCACGTCCTCCCACGCCCGCGCGAGCACGGACTCCTTCTCGGACCGGGGCGCATCGGCCGGCAGCTCGCGAACGGGTTCGGAGGCGGCCGGGGCGATGCGGGCGGGAGGCGGAGGGAGCCGTTTGCGATCCACCTTGCCGGAGACGTCGTGCAGCGGGAACGCCTCCAGCTCCACGAAGGTCGCGGGGATCGCGTAGTGCTGGAGGCTCTCTTGCAAGCGGCGCCGGATCTCCGGGCTGCGCCCGGTTCTGGGGTCGAGGCCCCAGCCACTGTAGCGTCCCCCGCGCTCGTCCTCGGAAGAGGGGACCAGATAGGCGACGAGCCGCTTGTCCTCGCCCTCCTCACCCTCGACGATTACGACGCAGGCCCTGACGGCGAGGTTCTTCTCGATAGCGGCCTCCACCGCGCCTAGCTCGACGCTGTAGCCCCGGATCTTCACCATGAAGTCCGTGCGGCCCAGGATCTCGAGGTTGCCGTCGGGCATGATCCGTGCCCTGTCGCCGGTGCGGTACATCCGGGCTCCGTCCACGGAGGAGAACGGGTCGGCGGGGAAGCTCTCCTCAGTAACCTCGGGCCGGTTGACGTAGCCGCGCGCCAGACAATCGCCGCCGACGTAGAGCTCCCCAGCCTCTCCGTCCGGCACCTTACTCATATCCTCGTCGAGAATGTAGAGGCGTTCCGGATCCATCGGACGCCCGATGGGGCAGTACGTCGAAAGAGGGTTCTCGGATAGCTCTCGCAGGTCGCCGGCGGCCACTTCGTGGGTCTCGCTGCAGCTGTAGACGTTGAGCACGCTGGTCCCGGGCAGCAGATCCAGCACGCGCCGCGCCAGCGTCCTGGTGACAACCTCGCCGTTGAGCCACAGCACCCGCAGAGCCGAAAGCCTCTCCCCGAGATCGGGCCCGCTCGCGTTCAACACCGACTCCAGAAGCGAGGGGGTCACCAGGATCTCTGAGATCCCGTATTCCTCGAGGAACCCTACCAGCGCGGCAGGATCGTAGATGACGTCGTCGGGGATGACCACGGTAGTCGCGCCGCGTAGGAGCGGCCGCAACATCTCCCAGATAAAGAAGACATTGCACCCCACCCGGTCTCCCGGACCGTAGTCGCTGACACCGAAGCGCCACACATACGAACGGACCGCCGCCCGGTGCGAGTTCGCGATGCCCTTCGGCTTGCCGGTCGTCCCCGACGAGTAGGACACGAAGGCCAGATTCTCCTGATCAACCCGGGCCGTGCCTCCGCTCTCCGAGGCCTCGACTTCCTCTTCCCAGCCGTCATCCATGCAGAAGCGTTTCTGCGTCCGGGGAAGGCGCTCCGCGTACCGCTCCTGAGTCAGGACGATCCGGGGCCCGGAGTCGACGACGACCTCTTCCAGCATCGAGGGCGGGTAGGCCAACTCCAATGGCAGGTAGGCACCCCCCGCCTTCAGGGCTGCCAGGCACGCGATCACGTACTCCACACACCGCCCCATGTAGATACCCACGAGCTCGTCGGGACGGATCCCGACGCCCCGGAGGTGAGACGCCAGGAGCTCAGCCTGCCGGTCGAGCTCCTCATAGGTGAGCTCACCGCGCTCATCCACGACGGCGAGCTCCCGCGGCGAGCGGCACACCTGCTCTTCGAACAGCTCGTGCAGACACAGTTCTGCCCGTTGCATGCTGGCTTCCCTATCCACCGGATTCAGGATCCAGGGCTCCTCTCTGCTGGGGCGCGAGAGCCCCTCGTGGAAGGTTCTGAGAGACCCGGAACACACCAGGATCTATAGTCGAGCCTACACTCCTTCGCATAACCGATCACCCTCTCTCCCTCAGGTAACACAATGCACGGCTCTAGCTTATTGATGTGCAACAGAACGTTGCGACAGAAACGCCGCGGGCCACGCTCCAGTCGAAGACCGAGAGCGAAGCAGCCTCGAAAA
>DASZKL010000268.1:0-6221 GCA_035947015.1 Rubrobacteraceae bacterium | reverse complement strand
TTCTGCGAGGCAGTGCTCGGGCGACCAGAGATGTCCAGCGACGAGCTCTTCGACACCAACTCGCGGCGGGTGGAGAATCGCGAAGCCCTGGAGGAGGAGATCTCGGCCGTCCTCGGAGAACTCTCCTCACAAGAGACTATTGAGAGGCTCGAAAGAGCCGGGATCGCCAACGCCCGCATGAGAACCGTCAGCGAGTTCATCGAGCACCCCCAGCTCGCGGCCCGCGACCGGTGGCGCGAGATCCACTCCCCCGCCGGCCCCCTGCAAGCCCTCCTGCCACCCGCGGCGATGGCAAACACAGATCCGGTCATGGCCCCGATACCAGGGGTCGGCGAGCACACAGACGAGATACTCGAGGAGCTCGGCTACGACCAGGGAGCGGTAGCCGCCCTGCGTCGGGAGGCGGCAATCTAGAGAAAGTCGCTTCGAGCCGAGATAGTCAGCTGCCGGCCGGTACAAATGACCGGCGGCCCCCCTCCCGATCAGCCGCCGGCACCGCCTATCCTAGCTGAACGTGCCGGGGATGCTCGCGTGTTCGTGCGTCTAGAAAGTGAGCACCTTGTCGGCCTCGGCGCACAGCCGCGCCACGTCGGGCGGGGTGGACCACATGCCCCCGACCGCCGCCAGGCTCTCCTCGGTCGCCCCACGGGCGACGGCGCAACCCTTTCAGACGTAGACGGGTACCCTGTGTTCCCCCAGCTTGCTCAGCAGTTCGCGCAAGGGGGGCACGCCAACCCCTTCCACGCTCTGGGCGTTCTCCCCTATCACCAGGTCCGTGGCGTCACCCGCGAGGACCACGGAGACCTCCTGGCCGACCTCGAGGGATCCGTTGGCCGCGATGTGCAGCGGGACCGAGGCCAGGGTCGCGTCGTCGACCCCCTTCGTGACTATGTACAGCAGCTTCATCTCACCTTCCTCCTATGGTCTGCACCTCACTTCTGGATCTCGGACAAGACCTTCTCGTGCACCTCGAAGTCCTTCTCGCCGAAGAGGACGAAGCGGATCAGGCGCACGCGCTCCAGCCTCTGCGCCTCTTCCACCATCGTCCCCAGCGCCACCTCCGCGGCCTCCTCCACGGGATAGCCGAAGATGCCCGTCGAGATGGCCGGAAACGCGACGGAGTCTATCCCGGTCTCCTCGGCGAGCGCCAAGGCGTTGCGGTAGCAACTGGCCAGCAGCTCCCTCTCGGGACGGTCCTGGCCGTAGACGGGACCCAGAGCGTGGATGACGTATCGGTTCGGCAGGCCGTGGCCGCCGGTTATGACGGCCTCGCCTGGACTTATCGGGGCGAGGGGGCTGGCCTCTTCCTCGAGCTCAGGGCCGGCGGCGCGGTGGATAGCGCCGGCCACCCCTCCCCCGCTCCGCAGCTCGGCGTTCGCGGCGTTGACGATCGCCGTTACGTCGTCTTGCGAGGTTATGTCCCCCCTCACGCACTCGATCGTCAGACCGTGCACCGTTCGTCTCACCGTATCCTCCCCTCTGCCCTCTCGTAGACTCGCTCGCTGCCCCGCCAGACGGCCTCTACGGAGAGGTCAGGGGCGAGCACCGCCACGTCGGCGTCGTAGCCGGGGGTGAGTCGGCCCCTGCGCCTTCCCTCCCCTATGAGCCTCGCCGGGGTCGTCGATGCCATCCGGGCAGCCTCGGGGATGGTGCAGCCGGTGAAGGCCAGGATGTTCCGGAAGGCCTCGTTCATGGTCAGAACGCTGCCCGCGATCGCCCCGCTGCCGAGCCTCGGGACACCGCCGTCCATGAAGACGCTCAGGGTAGCCAGGTGGAACTCACCGTCGCCCATGCCGGCTGCGGCTATGGCGTCCGTCGTCAGGCAGACGCGGTCGGGACCGAGCATGCGAAAGGCCAGACCCACCATCTCAGGGTGAACGTGGAGACCGTCGGCGATGAGGCCGCAGACGACCCTCGGGTGGGCGAAGGCGGCCCCTGGGAGCCCCGGTTCACGATGGCGCATGGCGCTCATGGCATTGAAGAGGTGGGTGACGCAGGCTACCGATGAGTCGAACGCCTCGTAGGCTAGCTCGAACGGGGCGTCGGAGTGGCCTGCCGAAACCGCCACCCCGCGCCTCAAGGCGAGCGCCATGAGTTCGCCCGAGCCTTCGAGCTCAGGGGCGACGGTGATCATGCGCACAGGGGCGAGGTCGAGGAGGCGAGCGAGCAGCCCCGGATCCGGACGCACGACGTTGGCGGCGGCGTGTGCGCCCCTCTTCTCCAGGTTTATGAAAGGCCCTTCGAGATGAACGCCCAGCACCTCGGCCCCGGAGGTGGGACCACCGGCCGCGAGCTCGGGGAGAACCTCCTCGTAGAGGCTCTCGGGAGCGGAGATGACGGTCGGCAGGTAGGCGGTCGTCCCCGTCGAGAGCAACCGCACCGAGAGCTCGGCTACCCGGGAGGGCTCCGTCGCCACGTCCACGCCGAAGGCGCCGTTAACCTGGAGGTCCACGAAGCCGGGCAAGAGCAGGGAGGCCCCATGTTCGTGGACCTCGTCGGCGTCCCCCAGGAGCGAGTCGTCAGGGCTTACGTCGGCAATGGACCCGCCTTCGACGAGGATGGTCCCCCCCGGCCACACCTCGTAGTCAGTGACGACCTGTCCCCGGAGCGCGACGCGTTTCGTCTCTCTCATACTCCACTTCCTTCCCACTCCTGGCGCCGACGAATCAACATCTCATTTGACGAGCGCCTCCGGCGAGTACTCTCGCACGGTACTGTCGGGTCGGACGTCGGGGACGCGGGAGAGGAAGATGATGCCGAGGACCATCACGAGGGTGAGCGAGCCGACGGCGATCCGGTAGGAGACTGCCGGTCCGAGACCCTCGAAGATCGTGAGCAAGACGGCGATGAGGGTTGGCCCGGTGATAGCCGAGAGCCTGCCGGCTATGCTGTAGAGCCCGAAGAACTCGCCAAGCTTCTCCGGCGGCGAGAGGGCGATGAGCATGATCCGGCTCACAGTCCAGGTAGCCCCGAGGGCTATGCCGACGAGCGGGCCCGCAACTAGCAGCATCCCTGGGGTAGGGGCGGCCGCAACCAGGACGATAGCGACTAGCCAGAGAAAGAGGACAGCGAGGAGCGTTCTCTTGGGCCCGGCTCGGTCGGAGGCGTAGCCGAAGCCGACAGAGCCTACCGCGGCAAAGACCGTCGAGAAGAGGAGGAGGTTCCGGATCCCGGTCTGATCCATCGCGAAGACCTCCCTGCCGTAGAAGGACATGTTCGTCACAGTAGTGTTCGCCGCGTCCATGTAAAGCAAGGTAGCCAGGATGAATGCCCCGAGCCCGGCGTAGACTCTGATGTTTCCGATCGTGGACACGACGTCGCGGTAGGTGGCTACGATCCTCAAGGGTTGCGGGGTGCGAACCTGCCTGTCGGGAACGAAGAAGAAGGTTGGCAGGCTGAAGACGAGGTACAGAAAAGCGGTGGGCAGAAAGGCGTTGGAGTTGTTGTCGCCCCCGGTCTCTATCCAGCCGCCAAGAGGTCCGAGCAGAGAACGCATGGCCTGCGGGTTGGTCACGAAGAGCGTGAGCAGCAGCAGGGCTATGATGGCTCCGACATAACCCGCGCCGGTGCCGTAGCCGCTGATCTTTCCCGCGCCGCGTCCGACCGAGACGCCGGGCAGGAGCGCGTTGTAGAAGACGATCGCCGACTGGTAGGCGACGTCGGCCGCGATGAAGAGTACTACCCCCACAAGGATGCTCCCGGCGAGATCCAGGCCCGCCGTCGCCACGACCGTGAGAACGGTCAGGAAGACGAGGTAGGGCCTGCGACGCTGCCGCAGATCAGCGAGCGCGCCCAAGAATGGGGCTGTAAGCGCTATGAGCACGGCCGAAGCGGCTGAAATGTAGTTGAACAGGTCGGGCCCCGCGCCCAACTCCTCCCTGAGCCACAGCGGGAAGAAGTAGCTGAGGATGCTGATAGAGAAGATCGTGTTTGAGAAATCGTAGAGGACCCAGGACCATACCGCGAGCGCGGACGCCCTGCCGTTCGACCCCGCTGGCCCCGGATCCCTCACCTCGGCGGGCAGTATAGCAAGGGAGCACGCTCCGGCTAACGCCTCCGCTTGTCAGCACGACGCTTCGCGCCTTTCAGCACGTCGCCCTGCGGGCGACTTGTCAGTAGGAGGTATCAGGCTACAGGGAAATTACTGATGCCTGTGACCTGATGCCTGAAACCTTCTAGCTGAAATGCTGACAAGCTGGCGACCGCAGGGAGCCTGCGTGCTGCCTAGCCGAGCGCGACGTCGAGGGTCATCATGACCGCGAAACCGACCATGAGCGACATGGCGGCGATATCCGGGCTCCCGCGCTTGGCTTCGGGGATGAGCTCCTCGGCGACGACGAAGATCATGGCCCCCGCGGCGAAGGCGAGGGCGTAGGGCAGGATCGGCTTGGCCAGCAGCACGGCCGCAGCTCCGGCGACCGCAGCGACAGGCTCGACCGTTGCGGAGAGCTGACCGTAGAAGAAGCTCTTGCCCCGGCTCAACCCCTCGCGCCTCAAGGGCATGGCGACCGCAGTCCCTTCCGGGAAGTTCTGGAGCCCGATGCCCACGGCGAGCGCCACGGCAGCCCCTAGAGAAGCACCCGGAACCCCCTCCGAGATACTGAGCCCCACCGCTCCGAAGGCCACACCTATCGCCAACCCCTCCGGGATGTTATGCAGCGTTATGGCAGATACGAGGAGCACGCTGCGGCGCCAGGTCGTATGGATGCCCTCGGCCTCGGATATCTTCATCCACGGGTGCAGGTGCGGGAGGACCCGATCCAGTAGCCGCAGAAAGACGCCCCCTGCGAGAAACCCTATCACCGGCGCCACCCACACAGGCAGGCTCCCGGCCGCAGAGAGCTCTATCGCCGGAGCCAGCAGCGACCAGAAGCTCGCCGCGATCATGACCCCAGCCGCGAACCCGAGCATCGCGTCGAGCAACTTGCGGGGTACGTTCTTCGTGCCGAAAACCAGCGAGGCCCCGAGCGCCGTCATCCCCCACGTGAACGCCGTGCCAAGGAGCGCCTGCACGATGGGCGAGAGGCCCGCGAAGAACTCGATCATCCCGGGCCACCGTCCGGCGCCGACCGCGTCGTGTAACTCACCGTTCGCATACTCTATTCATTGATATCATGCTGCGGCTCAACTTGAAAGAGACAACGGCGATCGTCACCCGTACGATCGTCACCCGTAGATAGCTCGGCTGCGGGCGCTCGCTTTACACGCTCACGAGCAGCACCGTCGCGTACATGATGGCTACTCCGCAGACGAGCCCTCCGAGGTTGGGAGCGGAGAGGACAGGGGTCTTCGACCGGGCCGAATCCGCCAGGAGGAGACGTGTTACCTCGTAGATCACCTGCAGGATTGCCCCAGCCCCGACGGCCAGGAACACGGCTGCGAGGAGGTTGGAGAAGGCGAAGCCCCCGATCCAGGTCCCAACGATGGCCGGCCCCCCGCCGAGCAACGCGAGCCAGAGGAAATGCGCGAGGCGCGGTCTCTCCTTCAGGATGGGCGCGGCGATGCCGACGCCCTCGGTGATGTTGTGGAGGGTGAAGCCAACTACCAGAAATACACCCAGAGCAGCCTCCCCGAGGGCGAACGCCGCCCCGATGGCCAGCCCCTCCCCGAGGTTGTGTAGCCCTATCCCGAGCGCGATCCGGTACGAGGTGCCGAGCCGGCTCGCCCGCCCACGCCGGAACAGCCTCTCCGCCGCCAGGAGCCCGAGTAGCGTCAAAAGGGTCAGCAGGATCACCAGCGGGATGCCCGAGAAGACCCCGGGCAACTCCACGGCGACATCCATAGCCTCCTCGAGCGTGTCTATGACCAGGAAGGCAAGCAGCCCGACCGTCAGCGCAAGGACGAAGTTCATCCCCGAAGTCCCCAGGCGTCGGAGGAAGGGGTACCACAAGAGCCCAAGCGCCACGGGTATCACGCCGACGTAGGTCCCGATGAGCGCGTAGCTGAGGAAGGTCTCTTCCGAGAACTGCGGGGTGAGGACCGCCACCGGCACCTCGGCGGCGAAGGTCGTGCCCGTGCTCGTGATGAGGACTATCTCGTAGGCTTCTCCCTCGACCCAGGAGTAAGGGATTGTAACGGTGGCAGATCCTAGAGGCGGGATGGTCTTATCCGGCTCCGCCTCGAAGTCCCATATCGCGTCGTTCACCACCACCTGGCTCAGCGTTACCGGCTCGGGGCCGCCGTTGCGGACGCTCAGCACGAACTCGTAGCGGGTAGGCAGC
>DASZKL010000267.1:0-2453 GCA_035947015.1 Rubrobacteraceae bacterium | reverse complement strand
TGCCTCGACGAGCTTCACGTTGAGCTTGCTCACAGGCACCCCACGCTCGGTGAGCTGCTCCTGTACCGAGCGGCGCAGTTCGGACTGGATGGCCCCCGTGTTCTCCCCGCGCCGCACGCGGGCCTCGAGATCTACCTGGGCTCCGCGCCTCCTCTTGGCCTTCACTCGCGCCGAGGTCCCCAGAACATCCGGGACCTGCTCGGCGGCAGCTACGACCTCGTCCGCGACGGCGCCGCGGGTGATGTAGGTGCCGCTTCGCATCCGCACGCGCCT
The DNA here is from genome assembly GCA_035947015.1 of Rubrobacteraceae bacterium. Lineage (GTDB taxonomy): Bacteria > Actinomycetota > Rubrobacteria > Rubrobacterales > Rubrobacteraceae > JALYGY01. The sequence continues at coordinate 2,180 of DASZKL010000267.1, read as the reverse complement.
GGGTGACCTGGGCTTGAGCTCGGCGAGGAGCAGGATCAGGCCTGCGAGCGCGATCAAAACCAGAAGTATGATGCTAAGAATAGAGAGGTCGCCGCTCTCGACGCCGCGCACGAAGCTCTGCAAACCACCGTAGAAGCCCGCGAGTCCCAGAGCGCGGGGCAGGTCCTCGAGCCTGTAACCGAAGATGTTGAAGCTGTAGACCACCGTGTAGATGCCAAGCACGAAGAGGCCGGCGAGGAGCAATATCATGACTATCCTGTTAAACACCCTCATCGTCTGCCACCTCGAGGTCATCTACAACGACCGTGGTTCTCCGGTCTCCGGCCTGTGGAGCCACGCGCTCCATGATGCTCCTGGAAATCTCGGGTATCGGCCTGGGCAAAGGGTAGCGGGCCACAATGTGGATCTCCAGTTCATCCGGCTTGACGACAACCCCAAAGACCTTTTCACCGCCCTCGTAGGTCGCGGCCTCGACGAAACGCCCGCGCCCCAAGGAATGTACTCCCTCGGTGGCGAGGGCCGCTTCGGAGGCGACCCTCGCCCGTTGCAGTAGTTCAGCCAAGGTTCTCTACTGGACCCGTTGCTGTTCCTGAGCCTCCTGCTCCCGGCGCTGCTGCTCCAGCTCGCGCTGACGCTGCTCTTCGGCTTCTTGCTGCGGGAAGAAGACGTTGGAGACCGTTATGTTGACCTCGGTCACCCTCAAGCCCACCAGGTTCTCTACCCGGCTGACCACGTTGCGCCTAACCGCCTCGGCGAGCTGGGGGACACTCTTGCCGTACTCGGCGGTCAACGTCAGGTCGATGGCCGCCTCTTCTTGCCCTACCTCTACCGAGACGCCCTGGGTCTGGCCGCCGCTCCCGCCGGTAATGGAGCCGAGGATGCCACCCACGGCCTGCGAGGCGCCGCTGCCCATCCGTATGCCATCGACCTCCTGGGCCGCGATCCCGGCGATCTTGGATACCACGCTGTCGGAGATGATGGTGCTGCCACGCTCGGTCTGAAGCGGGCTACTCTGTTCGGTCATGCTTTCCTCTCCTTTCTTCGGTTAGTCGATACTTCTTCGCGCAACTTTTCTCTCTAAGCCGCCCGGCGCGTTAGCAGCCGGTAGATTGCGAGCAGTACGATCGCGCCTAGGGTCGCCGTCAGTATGGACCCGATGCTAAAGCTACCTGTGCTCCCGGCGAAGCCGAGCAAACCGAGTACCCAGCCCCCGATGAAGGCTCCGACGATCCCGATCAGGGCGGTGACTATAATGCCCCCGGGGTCTGGCCCCGGCATGACCCACTTCGCCAGGATGCCCGCTATCAGCCCGACAACTATCCAGACTATGATGGCCCCGATGCTTATGTCTTTCACCTCCCCCTCTCCACCATGTGCCCGCACCGGACGACGCCCGCGTTGGAAATATAACAGATGCCGTACGCCGCGCTACTATCGCCGTTTTACCCCCTCCTAGGGAGCAGTAAACACCCTAATGGCGCGCCCGTGAGGGGTCATGAGAGCATGCCTTGCAGGGCTGGCCAGATAAAGGCCAGGGCGAAGAGCACGGCTGCCCCGTAGAGGAGGGGATGGACCTCGCGGGGTTTGCCCTCTGCGAGCTTGATCAGGACGTAGGAGATGAAGCCGAACCCTATCCCGTAGGAGATGTTGAAGGTCAGCGGCAACGTCAGGATCGTCAGGAAGGCGGGGATGGCCTCGTCGAAGCGATCCCAGGGGATGAAGCGAACGGCAGTCATCATCAAGAACCCGACGACTATGAGCGCGGGCGCCGTCACCGGGGAGACGAAAATCTCTTCTCCCTCCGGGCCGGGAACGGGTATCGAGCCGCCGAAGACCGAGATGAGGGGCGAGAACGGCAGCGCGAGCAGGAATAACAGCCCGACCACCACGCTCGTAAATCCTGTCCGGCCACCCTCGGCGACGCCAGCCCCGCTCTCTATGTAGCTCGTCACCGAGCTGGCACCCATCGCCCCGCCCCCGGCCGCCGCAAGGGAGTCGATCAGCAGAATCCTCTTGAGATGCGGCGGCCTGCCCTCCTCGTCGAGGAGCTTCGCCTCCTGGCCGACCGCTATGACCGTGCCCATCGTGTCGAAGAAGTCAGTCATGAACAGGGCGAAGATCACGGGTATGAGCGAGATCTGCAGTACCTCCGGGATGGCCAGCACCCCGCCGCCGATCGT
>DASZKL010000266.1:0-2997 GCA_035947015.1 Rubrobacteraceae bacterium | reverse complement strand
ATATGTGCAAGCTGGAGGGGTTGAAGGGAGTGTGGGATGCTGAACGGTAGTCGGGCGGCTGAGATAGAGCGAGGCTGGGAGGGGAGTCGCTGGGCGGGGATAGTTCGGCCGTACTCGGCTGAGGACGTGGTCCGGCTTAGGGGCTCGGTCCTGATCGAGCACACGCTGGCGCGGATGGGCGCCGAGAGGCTCTGGGAGCTCATGCGGACCAGGGACTATGTGGCGTCGTTGGGAGCCTTGACGGGCAATCAGGCGGTGCAGCAGGTCAAGGCGGGGCTCGAGTCCATCTACCTCTCGGGCTGGCAGGTTGCAGCGGACGCCAACCTGGCGGGGCAGATGTATCCGGACCAGAGCCTCTATCCGGCCAACAGTGGGCCGCGGTTGGTCAAGGCTATCAACCAGGCGTTGCAGAGGGCGGACCAGATCCACAATGTCGAGGGCCGCAACGGGATCCACTGGTTCGCGCCGATCGTCGCCGACTGCGAGGCGGGTTTCGGCGGGGCCTTGAACGTCTTCGAGATCACGAAGGCGATGATCGAGGCGGGGGCTGCGGGCGTCCACTTCGAGGACCAGCTCTCCTCGGAGAAGAAGTGCGGCCACATGGGGGGCAAGGTTCTCCTGCCGACGTCCCAGGGCATCAGGAACCTCATCTCGGCCAGGCTCGCGGCGGACGTGATGGGGGTGCCGACCGTCATCGTCGCGCGCACCGACGCCGATGCTGCGAAGCTGATCACCTCGGACGTAGATCCCGCCGACGCGCCGTTCCTGACCGGTGAGCGGACGTCCGAAGGGTTTTACCGGGTCAAGGCCGGGCTGGACTACGCGATAGCCCGCGGTCTCGCTTACGCGCCTTACGCCGACGTCGTATGGTGTGAGACCTCTGAGCCGAACATCGAGGAGGCTCGAGAGTTCGCCGAGGCGATCCACGAGAAGTTCCCAGGCAAACTTCTGGCGTACAACTGCTCGCCGTCTTTCAACTGGAAGGCGAAGCTCGGAGAGGAAGACATCGCCACCTTCCAGGACCAGCTCGGCGCGATGGGCTACAAGTACCAGTTCGTCACCCTCGCCGGCTTCCACGCCCTCAACTACTCTATGTTCGATCTCGCCCGCGACTACAAGGAGCGGGGGATGGCCGCATACACCGAGCTGCAAGAGAGGGAGTTCGCCGCCGAGGAGCACGGCTACACCGCAACCAAGCACCAGCGAGAGGTCGGGGCCGGCTACTTCGACGAGGTAGCCCAGGTCGTCGCTGGCGGTGCCGCATCGACTACCGCGCTTACCGGCTCGACCGAAGAGGAGCAGTTCGTTCAGTAGCCTTCGGGCTTCAGATGTCAGGTTTCAGGGGGCCGGAGCTCCGGCCCCCTTTCGCACGCGTAGATGCGCGGCGCTCGCCTCTCTCCATTAACCTCGAATGAACCTTTATGAACCATCGAGATCTGCCTTCTGGACGATGCCTCTACGACCGGTTTAGCCGCAAGGTCCTCCTCGTAAGCAGCAAAACGACCGTAGGAGGACTCAGTGCAGAGGTGATCCGCGCGGAAGAAACCATAGGGAGGATAAAGCGTATCGTCAAAATGCATCGTCAATATAGAGAGAGGAATCGTTCCGAGCCGATGAAAGAACAACTACGACAATTGCCTTGGAAGTTGATATTCATCCTAGCTCTTATTCAACTAACCCGGCCGATTATGAGCACTGCTGGACTCTTTGATAATTTCAGACCACAAGGCCCAATAATCGCGACCGCTCTGATCGCGCTTGTTTGGGTTAGTGTGGCAGTCATAGGAGAAGTAGGAGAACCGGTCAAAGTTCTCGCGATGGCTGGGGCTACTTATGCGGTTATCGGTGTTGCTATGGCTGTTTTCTTGCAAACGTTTTTTGCATGGAGCCCCGAAGAGACTGCATCCATTCCTTTGCTACTTACCGCAGGTCTCATAGGCGGGATAGTCGTCAATGTAATCTGGGGTGCCCTTTTGGGGTTCGTGGCTACTGGAATCAGAAAGGCAGTAAACAGCTGAGCTCCGTCGAGAAGGTGGCAAATGGGGAGAGCAGCGGACGCGAGGAGCGGGGACGGCTACAGCCCGATGTATCGCCCGCTCTGGGGCAAGACGGCGCCCGGAGCGCGCCCGAGCCTCCGAAGAGCCCGGCGAATGACGAGTGGACGGCGTTCGCCGGCAAGGACCCAGCCTTCTCCATCAAACTCTCCGAAACCGCGTAGGTAACGGGGGCTATTCGACGGATCTCGGGCCGCTCTCGAACCGCAGGTATCTGATGCCTCGCAGGTCGACGAAGTTACCCCGCGGGTTCTGTGCGACGCGGATGAGGGGGTTGTCGCACGTGGCGCAGCGCACGATCGTACCCAGATCGTGTACGTAGACCATCGCCTGTCCGACTCGCGCGACCGTGCCGCAGGCGGCGCAGGCGGCCTGGGCGGTGGTCATCTCGAAAGCGAAGATCTCACCCAGCGTACCTCCGGCGGCGTTCCCGTCCAGCCTGTGTTCGTCCATCGCTCTATCCTCCCGTAGGTCCGAAGCGTTCGGTCTTTACGCGCGCGGGATCGTGACCCAGCTCCACGAGCGTCGTAGCCACCGTCTCCACCAGCGGCGTGGGGCCGCAGACGAAGGCGAGCGGGTGGTCCCCGGGTGGCCAGGCGACCTCCTCGAGCATGTCTCTGTCTATGCGACGGCTGTAGCCCGTCCAGCCTGAGGGCTGGGAGCGGGTGAGCGTGTGGAATACTTCGAGCGCTCCGTTCTCCGCTGCGAGTTGGTCAAGCTCCTCGGCGTAGATCGCGTCCTCGCGCGAGCGTGAGGAGTAGAGGAGGCGGCACGAAGCGTCGTTGCGGGCGGCGGCGCGATGCCTGAGCATGGCCATGAGCGGCGCGATGCCGGATCCCCCGGCCACGAGCAGCAGCGGTCCCCCTTCCTTTGCCTCCCAGGTAAACCAGCCTCCTATCGGTCCGCGCAGCTCCAGCCTGTCGCCGACCCGCAGCACGTCCGT
>DASZKL010000265.1:0-3170 GCA_035947015.1 Rubrobacteraceae bacterium | reverse complement strand
GTGGCGAAGACCCGCGGGTACTCGTCGCCCAGCGTGACCACGATGTATGGGTAGCTCTTATCGTCCCTCAGGGAAGCGTTGAAGCGCGGACGGTGGCGCTTGATCAGGTTCGCCTCCAACACGAGCGCCTCCGTCTCCGTTCGGGTAGCGATGAAGTCTATCTGCCGGATGCGCCCCCTGAGCTCTGCTATCTTCGGACGCCCGTCGCCGGAGCGGGTGAAGTAACTGGCGACCCGGCTCCTGATGTTCTTGGCCTTTCCGACGTAGAGCACAGCGCCCTCGGCATCCTTGAAGATGTAGACGCCGGGGGAGGTCGGGAGGTGCGAGCGATCAGGGTACCCGTTCTGAGACATTTTGCCGATTATATCGCGCCGGAACGGTTATCAGGCGAGGAGTAAGGTGCAATCCAACTTGCGGCTGATCTAAGCCCCCGGCGGGATCATCTCGTCCCCTCCGGCGCGGGAGTAGCCTACCCCCGCAACCCAACCGGCCAGCGCCGCTGCGGCGGTGGAGACGAGCGCCCCGATGACCGCGAGGGGCTCGAAGCCAGAACCAAGAATGGTGAGACCACCGACCACGGGGAGGATAGCCGCGATGAGGACCAGGTTTCGGCGACGATCGAAGTCCGCCCCCCTGGAGAAGAGCGCGTACAGCACGAGCCCGATCGCGACGAGCGCGAGAGGGGCGAAGGCGTAATAGGCGAATCCGTAAGGACCTGTGGAGGGGGGCAGGACCTCGGTGAGCCAGGCCAACGCGAAGAAGCTAGTCCAGCCGACGAGCGCGCCTATGCCCATCCCCACGCGGGTACCCCGGCGGCGCTGGGAGCGGTAGGTGCGGGCGCCAAGGGCGGCGGCGAGAGCGGTGCCGGGTAGGATCAGGACCAGCCCGAAGAACGAGAGCCCGGCGAGGAGCCTGTAGACGTCCCCGCTCCCGACGTACCTGAAAGGTAGCAGCAGGAGGAACGCCGCCGCGAGAAAGGCCAGGATGGCCATATAAAGCCACGTGACGCACCCGAACGCCCGCCGGTAACGGGGCCTGAGCGCCCCCTGCTCTCCCCCACCGGAAGAGGCGTCTCGTCTAGTGGACACGGTCCTCGGCGACCTTCGCCTCGGTATCCGCGCCGAAGTGGGCGAGCAGGGCCGGAGCGATGTCGGTGATGCGCAGCGGCGCAGGGAGGCCGAGACCGATGGAGAAGACGTCGGAGTCGTCCGAATGGAGGGAGCCATGGTCGCTAGCTTTGTGGAAGTTACCGTTGACCTCGCCGAAGGTGTAACCCGGAGACGCCGAGAGGACGACTTCCCCGGCGCGGGGGGATCTCACGCTGCCCCACAGCCTCTCGAGTGCGTCGGGGTAGTCGCCATATCTCAGCGCGCTTCCAGAGACCTCCACGTCCAGGACCCCGGGATCCCCGACCAGCTCCCACGAGCGTCCGGCGGGGTCGGTCGGTCCTTCCCCGGGTCGGAACCTCAACTCGTGCCCGACCTTCCGAACCACGATCCAGCCTTCGTCCTCGTGCGCCGCGAGGTCGACGCCCCGACGACCGAGGAGGTCCTCGGTCACCCCCTCCAGATCCACCCCCTCCCCGAGATACACCAGCGCCGCGCGTCCGTTGGGCACCACCATTGTCCGAACCCTCGGGGCGAAATGCGCCCGCGCCCCCAGAGCCGTGCGCTGGTGCAGGATACCGTCGAGCGGCACGTAGCGCCGTTCGGGCAGGAGAGGCGTGTGTCCGTGGTCCGCTACTATCAACACAGCGTAGTCGTCGAGTATCCGGTCCACGCCACCACCGGCCTCGAACATCTCCCTCACGTAGCCGTCAAGGGTGCCGACGTAGCTTCTCTGGGCAGCGATCCCCTCGTGATGGGCCACAGAGTCGCCCTCGAAGAAGTACACCAGGGTGAAAGGCTCCGCCCCCTCTTTGATCAACATGGCGCCCACCTTCGCGGCGTACTCGTCGTTTATGCCGACCTGGCGCCGCAGCCCGCCGCTCCCCCGCCTCCCGTGCAGGCCCAGGTCGCGGCTGTAGAAGAGGTCACCCATGTAGTACTCCTTGGGCCCGGCCACCGTGGTGTCGAGCAGCTCTCCCATGTTCGCGACGCTCTCGAGCGTTCTCATCCGCAGCCGGTGCCGGTAAGGTCCGCGTCTGATGGGGTAGTTCACGCAGGCCCCCTCGATGCCGAGGGCGTGCAGCGTCTCGAACAGGGTGTCCGCGTAGAGGTCGTCCCGGTTCATCCGCCAGACGTTGTTGTGGAGGACCTGCAGCGGGCCGCTCGTGATAACGGTCTCCGTCATCGCCCCGTAGACGACGATCCGGTCCTCGGCCTCGTTGTACCAGGCGTGGCCGCAGATACCGCTCCCTGCGGGGGGCTCTCCGGTGACGATCGCCGCCGTCGCCGCGGGTGTGATGCTCGGGAAGACCGAGACCGCATCCCAGACCACCTCCCCCCTCTCGACGAGCGCTTCGAAGGTCGGGGCCTCACCCTCCCGGATGGCGGCCCGCATTACGTCCGGTCGGATGCCGTCGAGTACGAGCAGCAGGACGGGCTTCGGGCGCGCGCTGTGATCCGGGCTCGTCAAGACCGACTAATTCTATCCGCTAGAGTGCCAACCGGGAACTCCTCACGGATCGAGGATGAGTCCGGGTCTGTGACCAAGTAAAATGATGCGCGAACGGTCGAGCGAGAAGGAGAGGGAATGGGCGAACACCGCACCTCTATGATCGAGAGAATAGTGCACCGGGTCGAGGAGCACATAGAGCAGTGGCGCGAGCGGGATGCCGCCCGCGCCGCCGAGGCCGAGGCCAACCGCGACCAGCTGTGGGCCGCGGCGGCCGAAAGAGAGCGCCACCTGGCCAAGATCATGGGAGAGGAGGAGGCCCACCGACCCTCAGCGGAGGAGATCATGAAAGAGCACAAAGTGGCCTTTGTCGTGCACTCCGAGGAGGTCGCCCAGACGCTCGAGACCTTCGCCGGCGAGAAGGATCGCTTGATCAAGGTGATCCCAAGCACCAGGGGCAGCTATGCTAAGGAGATGGGGATCAAGGGCTCCTGGCTCGTCTTCGAGACCTCTGAGTAAACGCGAGGCAAACCACATCAGGGCTGGATGTGGCGTCCCCCGAGATGGTCTAGTCCCCGGCGGCCATCACTTACTCTAAGAGAAGTGGGCTCGGC
>DASZKL010000264.1:0-4891 GCA_035947015.1 Rubrobacteraceae bacterium | reverse complement strand
CTTCGTTTACAAGGTGCGCGTGCTGGCAGAGAGACCCGCCCGCCCCTACAACCTCTCAGTCCCCGAGCACGATCTAGCGGACCTGCGATCCTAAGCTAGTCAGGGCCAAAAGCTGATATGCTGAGAAGCGAGGGCCTTAATGAAGGCCCGAAGCGTGCTGAAAGCTGCTCGCGGGCGACGTGCTGACCGCTCTAGAATCCCTCTCCAGACGTGACGCTAAGGTAGGCGACATCCACGAGCGGGACGCCGGTCTCGAGGGCGCGGTTCACGGCGCGTACCAGGGCTTCGGCGGCGACGCCCGGGTCCGGGAAGTGGCTGTCGAGGAGCCGGGCGGCGCGGGCTATCTCGTAGAAGGAGAACCTGCGACGCTCCCCGGTCAGCTTGTAGACGGCCTCGAGGACCTCGAAGCGTAGGGATATCAACTGCTCCAGTCTCCAGCGGATCTCGTCCACGGTAAGATTCATAGTCTGGTAGAGGCGTGCGATCTCGGCGATCTGGACCAGGGCCGACATGCGCTTGCCGAGACGCCCAATGGAGTTCTCGTCGAGGTAGCGGCGCGCGGTGATGCGGGCGAGAGCTAGCTTTCCCTCCGTGTTGTCGTAGCCTGCGAGCGGCCTGAAGTCCTCGGGTCCCTGGAAGCTCTCCGTCGGCCGAATCTCTTCGTCCCCGACGATGACGCGTGGGGTGTGCCCACCGGCGTAGTAGGAGATCTGGCGCGCCATCCTTCCCACCTCCGGCGACTCGCGATCGGCCCGGATCTCAACCCACCGGCGCACAGTCCCCGAGTACAGGCGTTCGAGCGCCCGCCAGGTCGCGTCCCCCCTGAGATCCACCTCCCCCGGCTTCTCCGTTACCACAGAGACCTCCACACCCGCGGCGGCTCCGCAGTACGCCCTCCGTACGGCCTCAAGCAGGCCCTCGAACTCCTCATCCACAGCCCCCGAGAGGTAGCGGCGCCTCTCGGCCGGCAGCACGTACATGAGGCGGCTCTTTATCCTGCGCTCCTTGCCCTCGGCCGCCTTGAGGCGGTCGATCGCCTCGTAGAGCTCGCGTCTCCTCCGGTAAACGAGCGCCGTGAGGTGCTCGACCTCGGGATCCTCGGCGAAGCTCTCAGACCAGGCCTCGTCCCGCGCGGCGCACGCCGCCTCGTGGGCGTTCTCCGCCCTGATAACCGCCCGCTGTTCTCTCTCCCGCTCCGCCTGGGCCTCGCCTAGCTCCCACTCCAGGGTCTCTATGGTCGAGGCCACCGAGGATTCCCCTTTTTCACCAAAACGCACATGTTGGGAGGTATTCTACAGCACTCGAGTAGTTCTTGGCTCCTGCGACCCGGTCAAAAAGGAGAGGGCAGGCGGGACTGTTGCGCTGCGCCTGTATAAGGGGTAAATTTCTTCTAGTCATCAATAGTGCTACCTGAAAGGAGAGCCGCATGGACTTCAACACGGGGACGGGTGGCACGGAGGGCCAGGGCGGCTCCCCCCAGGAGCCTTCGAGTCCTCCGCCGCGGACTTCCGGCGTCGCTGCGGGCGGGGAGTTCAACTACCAGGATCCCGTCCAGAGCTTCATAAGCACCGCCCAGAGGGTTGTACTGCAGACGGTGGACTTCTACCGCGGCATCCGGCGCCGGGGAGATTTCCTGAACCCCCTGATCTACGCGATCATCTGCTATGAGATCTACACGATACTCGGAGGTCTGTTCAGGCTCGTCGGCGTCGGCGGGGACATAAACGTCGGGGCCTACATAATTTCCCTCATCACGGCGCCCATTGGCGCTGTGATCGGCCTTTTCATCGGGGCTGGCATTCTGCACCTTCTGGTGATGCTCATCGTGGGCTCGGGGAACTCTGGCTACGAGGCGACCTTCCGGGTTGGCGCTTACGCTGCGACGACATCTCTGGTCAGCTGGATCCCGTTCATCGGTTGGATAGCCAGCCTGTACGGCATCTACCTGGCCATAGTCGGCATACGCGAGGTCCACGCTACGACCACGGGCAGGGCCGCTCTCGTGGTCCTGATACCGGCCGCCATCGTGCTCTTGATAGTCTTCCTGGTGATTGGAGCCGCTGCTTTCTTCATCTTCAGTCAGCAGCAGTAAAGCTGGCGCAGAACTTGCTCTGCGGCATCGGCGAGGATGATCCTCGGCTGATGGAGTTGGCGCGCGAGCTTCGTGGCCGCAAAGGGGAACATTAGCCGCCCTCACATCAGGCCGCTATACTGGGCGCGGTTTCTGTAGCGAAGGGAGATCCCAAGTGGCGCGGACGGTTACCCTCATACCGGGCGACGGTATAGGGCCGGATCTGACGGATTCGGTCAAAGAGGTCATCGGTGTCTTAGACGTGGACATCGAGTGGGAGATCGCCGAGGCCGGCGAGACGGTGATGGACACGGAGGGGACCCCGCTACCCGAGTCGGTGCTGGAGTCCATCCGGCGCAACAAGGTCGCGCTCAAAGGACCGCTCACCACGCCGGTCGGGACGGGGTTCCGCTCGGTCAACGTCGCCTTGCGCAAGGAGTTGGACCTGTACGCCAATATCCGCCCCGCATTGAGCTTGCCTGGTCTGGATCTCCGCTACGAGAACATAGACCTCATCATCTACCGCGAGAACACCGAGGACCTCTACGCCGGCGTCGAGCACACCGTGGGAAAGCACGCGGCGGAGTCCATCAAGATCATCACCCGCGAGGGGACCGAGCGCATCTGCCGGATGGCCTTCGAGCGCTCGAAGGAGCAGGGCCGCAGGCACGTCACCGTCGTGCACAAGGCCAACATAATGAAGTACACAGACGGCCTCTTCAGGGATGTCTTCTTCGAGGTCGCCAAAGAGTACGAGAACGACTTCGAGGAGATAGACGACCGCATCGTGGACAACATGTGCATGCAGCTCGTCATGAAACCCAACCTCTACGACGTCCTCGTCTGCCCGAACCTCTACGGTGACATCCTCTCCGACCTCTGCGCCGGGCTCACCGGTGGCCTCGGTGTTGCCCCTGGGGCCAACATCGGCGAAGACACCGCCGTCTTCGAGCCGGTGCACGGCTCAGCGCCCAAGTACGCCGGGCAGAACCGCGCCAACCCTCTCGCCACCCTGCTGTCGGCGAAGAATATGCTGATCCATCTCGGCTACAACGGTGAGGCCGACAGGATGCAAGGAGGCATAGAAGCGGCGCTCAAGAATCCCGAGACCCGCACGAAGGACTTGGGGGGTACGGCGGGCACAAGGGAGTTCACGCAGGCCATCGTCTCGAACCTGTAGCGAAGAAGACGTCCGGCGGCGAGGGTGCGCATCGCGTTCTTCACGGAGACCTTCTTGCCGGCGACCGACGGCGTCGTCACCCGGTTGCGTAACACTCTCGAAGAGCTCGCCGGTGTGGGGGATGCTATGCTCGTAATCGCCCCCAGATACCCTGATGGGGGGCCGGACTCCTACGCCGGAGCGCCGATATACCGCGTGCCCGGCGTACCTTTCCCGCCGTACCCCAGGATCAAGCTCTCACCCGCGCATCCCGGCGTGGGACGGGCGCTCAGACGTTTTGGGCCGGATCTGATCCACACCGTTAACCCGTTTATCCTGGGACCCGGCGGCATCTACTACGCCCGCCGCTTGAAGGTCCCTCTGGTGGCTTCCTACCACACGAACGTGGCGACCTACGCCCGCTACTACAGGCTCGGTCTCGGGGTCGACGCGACGCGCTGGTACACGAGACAGCTGCACAACCGGGCGACGATCAACCTGTGCACCTCCGAGACGACCATGGACTACCTGCTAGGCGAGGGGATCAAGCGGGTGCGCCTGTGGCCACAGGGCGTGGACGCCCGACACTACCATCCAGGCAAGGCCTCGGGGCCGTGGCGCGAGCGCCTCTCCGGCGGACACCCTTCAGAGAGGCTCTTGCTCTACGTGGGTCGGCTGGCTCCTGAGAAGGGGATCGAACGCCTCAAGGCGGTTCTGCGGGAGGTTTCGGGGACCCGCCTAGCCATCGTCGGTGACGGGCCAGCCCGCCCGAGCCTCGAACGCGCGTTCACGGGTACGCCGACGGTCTTCACCGGCCTCTTGCACGGCGAGGATCTGGCCGCGGCCTACGCCTCTGCGGACGCCTTCCTCTTCCCCTCGACTACCGAAACCTTAGGGATAGCGATGCTAGAGGCCCTCGCCTCCGGTCTGCCGGTCGTCGCCGCGCGCAGCGGCGCTTCCGGGGAGGTCGTTAGCGAAGGCGAGAGCGGGCTCTTCTACGAGCCCAGCTCTCTGGCTACGCTCGTCGCCGCCGTCCGCCGGTTGTGCTCCGACGACGACCTTCGCGAAGCTCTGGCGCGGGGGGCGCGTGCTGCGGCCGAGAAGCGCGACTGGGGGGCTTCGACCCGCGTGCTGCGCGGTTACTACGAGAAAGCGCTGGAAGAAAGATGAACGCTAGGCGCACAAAGCTGATGAAGGGCAGCATCCGCTTCTCGAAGTTCACTGTCGTCGGCTTTCTCAACGCCCTCGTGGACATTGGGACGCTGAACCTCTTTCTGTGGCTGGCGTCCACGCGTGACCCGTCTGTGCTCGCGCTCTACAACGGGGTAGCCCTCGTGCTTGCCAACCTCAACAGCTACGTGTGGAACACGCGCTGGACCTTCCGGAGCCGAGCGAAGCGCCGCGACCTGAGGCAGAGGGTGCTCTTCAGCGCGCAGGCGCTATTCAACATTTCGGTGAGCAACGGCCTCTTCTTCGTGCTCATACGTCCCGTCCTCATCTACACCGACGTACCCGCGTACCTGGCCGGGAACGTCGCGAAGATAATCTCCGTAGTGGTTGCCTCGACGATCAGCTTTTTCGTGTTGCGCTACGTCGTCTTCTCCCGCAAGCGCCGCTTCGGAGGCCGCTTGTAAGAGGGCATTCTGCGTGCTAGATTATTC